>JALSNT010000611.1 GCA_026986885.1 Desulfobulbaceae bacterium | reverse complement strand
CGGCCCCTTAAGCAGGATCGGCAGCCCCTGATGGTAGGCGGCCTCGGCTATGGTAACTTCCTGGTCCGTCTGCAGATAATATGGCTTTTTATTAATGCGATGTTCGGCAAGAATATTTTTTTTTGCTGTCATGCTGGTACTCCCCGGCTAATTCCTTATATTTTCAAACGATATCTGGGAAACTTACAGATTGACTAATCAAAAGACCGACTGTTCACAAAAACAATAATGATTCTCCCGCAGCCCTGCAACCCGGAATAGACCGACACGCAAATATTGACCGTTGCGCATTTCGCCTGCCATGGTTATTGTCATAGATTCAA
This sequence comes from Desulfobulbaceae bacterium, assembly GCA_026986885.1. The sequence goes on along the minus strand of JALSNT010000611.1, from coordinate 1,211 downwards.
TTTCAGTTTTCCAGACCGTGAGGCCACACGGCATTAACACCGGACAGCAATCATGTGCGTAGACCTGCATACCCACTCCATTTTTTCCGACGGCACGGCCACGCCGGAGGAACTTGTCCACATGGCCGCCATGTTACAATTGACCGGCCTTGCCCTTACCGATCACGACACCATGGAAGGATGTCCCCGGGCAATCGCCGCCGGTAAAAAACATGGGGTTTCAGTCATCCCCGGTCTGGAAATCAGTTGCACCCACGGAGATTTTTCGCTGCACATCCTCGGTTACATGGTTGACCCTGAAGACAGTGTTCTCCTGGAAAAACTCAGGATGATTCAGCAGGGACGGCAACGGCGCAATAAAAAAATCATCGAACGACTGGTCGAACTTGGTATCGATATTACAACAACCGAGCTGCAACAGCTCTCCGCCTGCGGCCAGACCGGCCGTCCGCATATCGCCCGGTTACTGATCATGAAAAAAATTGTTCCGGATATCAACAGCGCTTTCAGGCGTTATCTCGGCAAAGGCAAACCCGCATATGCCGAACGTTTTTCCTTTACCGCCGCTGAAACCATAGCGTTTATCCACCAGGCGGGAGGAATTGCCGTCTTTGCCCACCCGGGAAAACTTGATTCGTCCATGCGTATTCAGCCCCGCCTGATTGAGGAGCTGGTTGAACGTAAACTTGACGGTCTGGAAATCTATTATCCGAGCCATCCGCAAAAAGTGCAAAAAAAACTGCACAAACTGGCAGAAAAATATGGCCTGCTCAAAACCGGCGGCAGCGATTATCATGGAGGCAACCGGCCGAATAACGGCCTTGCCGGCAGCAGGAAAAGTGTCTGCCCGCCGGATACCATCATGAAAGAGCTGCTCAGGAGAACCGAACAAATTCGCAGCAAGCAGAAGCCGGATCGGAAATCAGAGGGTTAGGCCATAAAAAGGAGGAGACAAAGAGGAAAGCTGAGTTTACTGCCATTATTGAAAAAGCCCCAGAGGGTTGATATATGGGCAATATGTCCGGAAGTACCTGGTGCCGATGGTCAGGGAGAGACAAGAGAAGAGGCAAAAAACAGCCTTAAAAAGGTCATCGAGTTAACTTTGGAAGATCGAAGAGAGGACATTCTCCGGGGCTTACCTGAAGATGCGATTCGCGACATGATACAGGTTGCATGAAACGCCGGGAATTAGGACGAAAGCTCAGAATTGC
>JALSNT010000610.1 GCA_026986885.1 Desulfobulbaceae bacterium | reverse complement strand
ACGATCGCGCCTGCCCGCATAACGGACTATAGCGAACAGACGCGCTTGCGCAAATATGACGCGGCTGTAAGCAGTTACAGGGATGAGGTAATGAAAACGCATAATTATTTGCCCTGTGAGGAGTTACAATCTGATTACCATCGAACCTCCGCAACATCGAAAAACAATATTTGCCATATTTCCTGCCCCCATTAAAAAAAACCACGGATTGGCACGGATTCATACAAATTTTTCCTGAAATTGCAGTTCTGCTTGAGCGTATCGCAAGCGGACAAGAGACAGTTTCCTGAGCAATGGTGGCAATCAAAAAAAATAAATTATTTCACAATGTTTTCTTTTTACCTGAATTCAGGATATTGTGTATGAATAAATCGCTAAATTTAAATCAATTGAAACAGAGAGATTGACCATATGAACATGATAATGAGAAAAAAAACAGTAGGGCTGGGTTTGTCCTTTTTTGTCGCAGTTGCTTTGCTGGCAGGGTGCAGCGGTTTTCACCCCTATGGACCGAAACGTTCTAAAAACAGTAATTTTCTCCGTAAGGTTCAGCGTAACTGCGGCAATCTGTCCATTGGTGGTCAGACGGTAAAATCCATGTTTTCCATGAACACCAGCGAGCCGCTCTTTGTCTCCTGGACCAGCGCCCTTGGCTCCGGGGACATTAGTAAGGAAAAATACGCAAAAACCATTAACGGTTTTTTTCAGAACAGTGACAATGAAGCGGCAATCCGCTGCATTGTCAAACAGAAGGGTGAAAAATAAAATCTGATTACCACTGATACTTAGCCAGGCTGGAATCAGGGATACCATCGCTTTGCCTGGTGAAATGTAACGTCATGAATTCAGGATTAAACCGAGCAACAGGCAATCTGTTGCTTGGGCTTTAGCGATGTTATCCCTTTTTGCAGGAACAATGATGGTAATCAAAAAATAAAATATTCAGGTTGGAAAATCAGAGGAGAAAAACCGGAAAAAATTACCCCTTCCTCAGCACCCGTTTGTCATCAATACGGATGGTGAGTTTGATTTTGTCAAAGTATTCCAGCAACGGGATGGAGAATTTGCGGGTCAACCCGGTCATGTTTTTAAAGCGCGGGGCGTCGATTTCTCCCTCTTTTTTGATAAAAGCAACCACCTGCTCCTGCAATTTTTTCAGAGCGGAGCTGTGGAAATACAGCGCTTCGTTGATCTTGATAATTTGGCCGTCCCGGGCAAGCAGGTTAATAACCTGCCTGATCTGCGCTTCGGGAAATTCCCCGAATTTTGCCAGCACATCTTTTAAATTGGGTGGTTTTAAACCGGCCTGCAGGTACAGGGAACTTATCTGCTCGCGCATGGCCTCTTCATCCACCTGCAGGGTTACTTCATGCCCGGCAAGGCGAACTTCGGCCTCTTCCTGGATAATTTTTCCTTTTTTGGTGAGAAAGTTAAGCGCATAATTGAACAGCTTTGAATCCACCTGCGGTTTGAGCTGTGAGCGAACTTCCTCTTTGACAAGACCTGATTTTAAAGGATTATTTTGATGGTAGTCGGCCAGAAGCCGCAGGATTGTTGCCGTTAATTTTTTCAGCACCGTTGCGGCAAGCAGACGACGGCTGTCGGATTCCACCACTACAATGCTGCCGCTGGAGATGGGTTGCTGAAGAAGTTTTGTCAGTTTTTTGCCGAAAACTCCCAGACGGGTGGCAAGTTCATCGGCAATAATTCCGGAAAATCCGCTTTCTTCGAGAAAGAGCAGCATTTTTTCTTCGGCAGTCCCTGATCCGTACAGGGTGAAAATTTCCGTGTTCCGTGCCCTGTCCCGTTGGGCGGTCCGTTTCCGTTTGCGGGGCGCATTATTGTAGACGATGCCGCCGCCAATGGTACGGATTGGTGAATAACTGCGGATTACGTATCTGTCACCCGGCCAGACCGCAACCGGTTCCTGCAGCAGAAGCTGCACATTAGCGTCGCTGCCGGGCATGATGACATCGGTTTCCATCAGGCTTACCCGGCCAAGGATTTCCCTGGTGCCCACGTGTACCCGCACCTGGGTCCTGTTAGTCAGTTCTTTTTCACTACCTGCAAGATAGTGAAGCTGGCAGTCCAGCCGAATGGAAGGGGTCATGGAACCGGGCGTTGCGGCCATGTCTCCCCGGTTGATTTCTTCTTTTTCGATACTCTGCAGGTTGATAGCCGTCCTGCGACCGGCTTCGACCATTTCCACATCATTGCCATGCACCTGGATTCCGCGAATTCTGGCCTTTACCTCTTTGGGATAGAACATGAGTTCATCACCGACCTTGATTCGGCCGGAAAGGGACGTTCCGGTGATTACTGTGCCGAACCCTTTCATGGAAAAGACCCTGTCCACGGCCAGGCGAAATGGACCGAATTCTTCGTGGAAGTCAATACCTTCGACTTTTTTATTCAGGCATTGTTTAACATCTTCGATCCCTTCGCCGGTTGTTGAGGAAACGGCAATGATCGGTGCCTCTTCCAGAAAACTGTCCTGGAAAAATTCCCGTACCTCTTCCTCCACCATTTCCAGCCATTCCGGCTCGACCATGTCCTTTTTGGTGATGATGATGAGACCGTCCTTGACCCCAAGCAGCTTGCAGATATCAAAATGCTCAACGGTCTGCGGCATGATGCCCTCGTCGGCGGCTATGATAAAGGCCACCATGTCCATACCGGCGGCCCCGGCCACCATGTTGCGGATAAATTTTTCATGGCCCGGTACATCAACAATGCCGAGCCGGTGACCGCAGGGGAGATCCAGGTGGGCAAAACCAAGTTCAATGGTAATGCCGCGTTTTTTTTCCTCTTTAAGACGATCGGTTTCAATGCCGGTAAGGGCCCGGATAAGAGAGGTCTTGCCATGGTCGACATGGCCGGCAGTACCGAGGATTATTTCACGCATGGATCAGGAGTACAGACGGGTTAAAGCATGGTTATTAAAAACAGGGATTACTGCGGGCCTCTTCACCAATGGTCGACTGCAGGCCGCCGTAACCGTGCCCTGGCCAGACTTTGGTTTCCGGCGGCAGGGTCATCAGCTTTTCCTGAATGGAGCGGGTCAGTTCTTCCATGGAGCCGCCGGGAAAATCCGTACGGCCGACACCGCCGACAAACAGGGTATCACCGGTAAAACAGTCGGGCGCATTGTACAGGCAGATGCCGCCGGGGGTATGGCCGGGGGCATGGATGACCTGCAACGTTTCTTCACCTATTGTAATGGTATCTCCATCCTGGACCAGGATATCAGGTGCGGGCGATTCCGCCAGTCCCAGCATGGAAAAATATTTTTGTATATCGGCTTGTCCAAAAAAATCGGCATCCTCTTTGTGCATGACGATTTTTGCATCCGTGGCCTCCTGGATTGATCCGTTGCCGCAGACATGGTCGGGGTGACCGTGGGTGGCGATGATGTATTCAACCTGTAGATTGTCCTTTTTGCAGGCATCAAGGATACGGTCTTCATCGCCGCCTGGATCAATAACAGCAGCCTTACTGGTTTTTTCGCAGGAGACAATATAGCAGCAGACGCCCATCATGCCGACGGTCAGTTGTTGGATTTTCATATTTTCTGTATTCGTTTTATCCGAAAATTCCCCTGGGGCATGGCCTCCCGTGCCGGAGTCAGGGGGCGGTATCTCTGTTATGGCCGGCCAAACCGGTTCAGCCCTGCCGGTTGAGTTTGAGTGATTATTAAATGAAGGGTACAGAGACCACTTATTTGCGGGATTGACGTCCGGGGATCGCAGGATCCCCGGCCGGTATTGTTCTTTTATGGTCAACAATCACATTTTCCGGGATCGCAGCCTCCGCCGCCGCATCCGCAGGTTGAGGTCTCGGCAGCCATGGTGTTAAGGATGACGCTGCCCTTGGGCGGCAGACGTTTCTCCACCGATTCCACAACATCGGCAAATGCCCTGGTTGCCGGGGTATCCTCATCTGTGGAGAGATACGGCTTGCCGGTATCACCGGCAATAACCACCCGGGGATCCATCGGCACTTTGCCTAAAAACGGCAGGTCATAGTCACGGGCCGTTTTTTCTCCGCCGCCGGAGCTGAAAATATCGACAGTTTCATTGCAATGGGGGCAGATGAAACCGGACATGTTTTCAACCACTCCGACTATGGGCATTTCCACGGTTTTGCAGAAGTTGATTGATTTACGGACATCGGCCAGGGCCACTGCCTGCGGGGTGGTGACTACCACTGCCTGTACTCCGGGAACGGTCTGGGCAACGGACAAAGGTTCGTCACCGGTACCGGGAGGGGCATCTATAATCAGGTAATCCAGTTCGCCCCAGTCCATATCAGCGACAAATTGGCGGATGGCCTGGATTTTCAGCGGCCCCCGCCAGATAATTGCATCATCCCGGTCTTTCATCATGTATTCCAGAGAAACAACCTTGACATTGTCATTATAAATCAGCGGCGGCACCAGATCGTCTGGATTTTTCGGTGCTTCCAGTTTGCCGGTAAGATTCAGCATCCGGCAGATATCGGGTCCGTGCAGGTCGACATCCATCAAACCGACTTTGTGACCCCGGCGGGCAAGGCCTAAGGCCAGATTAACGGCAACGGTTGATTTGCCGACTCCGCCTTTACCGCTCATAACCAGAATTTTATTTCTGATTTTGCCTAAAGATCTGGTAATCGCGATATCCTGCTGCGCAAGGTGTGCATCGGCCGAGTTGCAGCTGCTCTGACCGTCGGATCCACATGATCCTCCGCATGAACTACCCATGATAACCTCCAGTTAAAAACGTATGAAAAAAAGAGAAAAGAAATATCTCAACTTAGGTTTATGTATACTGTTACAGATTCATACATTAATAATGGCGAATTGAAAAGCAATGAAAAAAGTGATAACGGGTGGTCAATGTTGCTGGAAAAGTTTGTCATGCGCTGAATTGCCGTCAGCGAACCGACCGGCGGCTATGACCTTTTTGTTGATAATTATTTGCCGGAAACGTTATAGTGCTTATCTATAATTATATCGCCCAATGCAGGAATCAATACCCAGTCGAGCCGTTTGTGCGTCGATGCAGCTTTCGCGAGGATGTTATGGATCGTTTCAGTAAAAAACTTGTTCAGGAATTGGAAGCAATGCAACAGCAGAGCGGCCGCATGTTGCGTAATATGTCACTGGCCAGGATGGTTCCCGTGGAAAGCGGCTATTGGCAGCCGCCGGCGGATATTTATGAAGCGGAGACCGAAATTTATATCTATTTTGATCTGGCCGGTGTGCTGCTTGATAACTTTGAGGTCATCGTCGGCGAGCATCAGGTTCATATCAACGGCATCAGGCAACTGCCTGTTCATGGCTCCATTGCCTGTGTCCATCAACTGGAAATTGAAACCGGCAGGTTTGAACGGGTTATCCCGCTGCCGGCCGTGGTCGATGTCGATGGGGCCGTGTCTTCATATGCCGATGGCATTCTGATGCTTACCCTGCCCAAAAGGCGAAAAAAAGGCCGGGTTTGTATTCGGGTACATGCTGGAGGTGAGCGATGAGTGAAGAGAAAGTAAAGAAAATTCAGGAAAAACCGGTTGATCCCCTAACCTTGCCGGTACCGGATGAACTACCTATTCTTCCTTTGCATGGATTTGTTTTTTATCCGGGAATGGGTTTCCCCCTGCAGGTCGGCAGTGAGTCGTCCAAAAAGCTTGTCGATGATGCCCTCTTAGGTGATCGTATGGTCGGCCTGGTGCCCGGTCGCACGGAAAAAGCAGCCACCGAGGAACTTGGCGCCGAAGATCTTTATCAGGTCGGGGTCATCGGCTACATTCATAAACTGACCAAGGCCGATGAGGGCTTTTATCAGGTACTGATCAGCGGCACCAAGAGGATAAAGATTATCGAGTTTACCCAGCTTGAACCCTACCTCCAGGCCAGGGTGGAAGAATTACCCATGGAGATCAGGGAAAACAAGAAAATAGAAGCCCTGATTTTAAATATTCGCAATCAGTTCCAAAAACTTGTGAAACTGACCCAGCTTCCCCCGGAGATGTTAGCCACGGTCAATGCGCTGAGTGATCCGTTTCATATCGCCTATCTTGTTACCTCCCAGCTGAATCTCAAAATTGATGAAGAACAGAAGATCATTGAAATTCAGGATCTTGACGAACTGCTGCACCAGGTCGCCCGCCACCTGAACAATCGGATTGAAACCGCTGAGATGAGTGATGAGCTGCAGAAATCCATGAAAAAGGATATGGATAAGAAACAGCGGGAATTTTTTCTCCGCCAGCAGCTACAGGCCATCCGCAAGGAGCTTGGCGAGGGGGATGAGGACAAGGTTGAGATCAGGGAACTGCGGGAACGGGCAGCCGAGAAGAAGCTGTCGGAGGAGGCGAGGGAAGTCGTTGACAAGGAACTGGCACGCCTGGAACGTATTTCGCCATCTTCTCCGGAATATACCGTGTCCCGTAATTATATCGACTGGATTCTTGACCTTCCCTGGCTGGAGTCGACAATTGACACCCTTGATCTGGATAAGGCCGAGGAGGATTTGAATAAAGATCATTACGGTCTTAAAAAGATCAAAAAACGTATCCTTGAGTTTTTAGCGGTCCGTAAGCTGAAAGAGGATATGCACGGGCCGATCCTCTGCTTTGTCGGGCCGCCCGGTGTCGGTAAGACTTCATTAGGCCAGTCCATAGCCCGGACAATAAATCGGAAGTTTGTTCGTATCGCCCTGGGCGGGGTGCATGATGAGGCGGAAATTCGCGGCCATCGGCGGACCTATATCGGCGCTTTACCTGGACGTATTATCCAGAGCCTGAAAAAGGCCGGTTCCAATAATCCCGTGTTTCTGCTTGACGAGGTGGATAAGCTGGGCAATGATTTCCGGGGTGACCCTTCCTCGGCCCTGCTTGAGGTCCTTGATCCGGAACAGAACTCCACCTTTACCGATCACTATCTTGATATCGAGTTTGATCTTTCCAGGGTAATGTTTATCGCCACGGCCAATGTCCTGGATACCATTCCCGGACCGCTCAGGGATCGGATGGAAATAGTCGAACTCTCAGGCTATACGGAACAGGAAAAGGTGGCCATTGCCAGGCGGCATCTGCTGGCAAAACAGCTTGAGGCCCATGC
>JALSNT010000609.1 GCA_026986885.1 Desulfobulbaceae bacterium | reverse complement strand
AAAGGATGACGCCGTCCAGACCGGGTTTTACCGGCCCAACCTGAAGATGCTGTTTGCGCCTGCCGATCAGGTTGCGGGAACCCTGGTCCAGCAGTTGACTGACAATGAACCCGGGCCAACCATCGTCTATGTCACCCTGCAGCATACCGCGGAAAAGGTGGCCGGATTACTTGCCGAGGCCGGATTTCAGGCCCGGGCCTACCATGCCGGTCTCAAGGATGAGCTGCGGCGCGATGTCCAGGACTGGTTCATGGGTTCGGATACGGCTGTTGTCGTGGCCACCATTGCCTTCGGCATGGGGATCGACAAAGCGGATATCCGTTATGTCTATCACTACAACCTGCCCAAGAGCCTGGAAAATTATGCCCAGGAGATCGGCAGGGCAGGCCGCGACGGCAAGCCTGCCGACTGTGTTCTTCTTGGCAATGGGCAGGACCTTGTCACCCTGGAAAATTTTGTCTATGGTGACACCCCGGATACGGATATGGTGCGGGCCTGTATTGATCATATTCTGGCGCAGGAAAAATTTTTTTCCGTATCCATCTATGAGCTCTCCCAGCTCTTTGACATGCGGCCGCTGGTAGTGAAAACCCTGCTTACCTATCTTGAGCTTGAAGGTATTGTCAAATCAACCGGCCCCTTTTATGCGGAGTATGAGTTCAAGCCCTTGAAAACATCGGCTGAGATCCTGGCCCGGTTTGATGCGGATCGGCAAAGCTTTTTGCGCGGTTTGTTTTCCTGCGCCGTCAAGAAAAAGACCTGGTTTTCCATTGATCTTGACCAGGCAGGACAGAAGACCGGCAGCCCCCGCAAAAGGGTTATCACAGCCCTTGATTACCTGGAGCAGAGTGGCGACCTGACCCTGAAGGTGGCAAAACCACGCCTTGGTTTCAGGCAGCTTGCAACTGGCGGGCGTGATATTGGGGCCCTGAAAGATACCTTGGTTGATCGCTTTCAACAGCGGGAACAGAGTGACCTGCATCGTCTGCAGCTGGTGGTTGACATGGTTAATCACAACGGCTGCAAGACCTGTTTTCTCCTTGAGTATTTCGGTGAAGACCTGGGCCGGGACTGCGGCCACTGTTCCTTTTGCCTGCAGGGTGAAAACAGAAACCTTGAACGGATGCAGGCCGACGCCTCCTTTCCGGACAATGTTGCAGATAAGCTGATTAAGCTGCGGAAAAAACATGCTGAGGCCCTGACAACAGACCGGCAGATGAGCCGTTTTCTCTGCGGTCTGTCCTCACCCCGCTTGACACGGGCAAAACTTACCCGGCATGATCTGTTCGGCGCCTGTGCGGAAACACCCTTTGCCATGGTCATGGAAAGGGTGGCTGGGACTTTAGGTGGGATTCAGGAGAAAAACCAATGAAAAGTTATACAAAAGAACTCTGGTACGAGGTGCCCACTCGCCGGGCCTTTATCAATATCACTTCCGATGTGGAAAAATGTCTGGCCGAGTCCGGTATCCGGGAGGGGTTGTGCCTGGTCAATGCCATGCACATTACGGCCTCGGTATTTATCAATGATGATGAA
>JALSNT010000608.1 GCA_026986885.1 Desulfobulbaceae bacterium | reverse complement strand
GGGAAACATTGGAGAAGAAGACCACTGTTTTTTGCAGATTTTGACCGGCTGGATCGGTAATAAACTCAACAATCGTCTTATTGCCAACCGTCATCTTGAGCATTTGCAGTTTCTCAATTCCCTGGGCAGGGATATCGGCCACAATATCATTGTGCCCAACATGCACCTTAAATACCTGCTGCGGCAGATGGAAAAGCAGCTTGATGCGTTGAGGAAACTGGAGGAAAAGGCTCTGATTCTCTTTGCGAAGGGCATCACCGCCGAAGAATTTTCCAAGACTCTGGCCCGCTGCCGCCGACAGCGTGAGGCCCTGGAGGGGTCATACAGAGAACTGCTTAAACATCATGCCCAGATTTCCCTCTACCTGGAAAGTTTGTTTCGGGAGCAGCATTTTAAAAAAGGGCACCTGGTTTTAAAGCCGACCCGCTGTTTTGTTGAACGGGATATTATCCTGCCCCAGCTTGACCTTTACAAAGAGAAACTGGAGCGACAGGGCGTTACCATAGAGAGGCCTGTTAATATGTATCAGCAGGATTTTCCGTTGATGGTGGACGTCGGCCTCCTTTCCCAGGTGTATGCCAATCTTTTTTCCAATGCGGTCAAATATACGCGCGAGGTTATTGATCACCGGGGAAAACCGCGGAAAGCCCTGGCCTACGGTGCTGAAATGGTGCAGAATTTTCCCGTACCCGGGCATCAGGGGATCAAGTTTAATGTCTTTACCACCGGTCCGCCGTTGTCGGAAGAGGAACGACGCTCCATTTTTCAGGAAGGGCATCGGCTGGCGAACAGCGACGGTATTGAGGGTTCGGGGCACGGTCTGGATTTTATCCGCCGGGTAATTGAAGTCCATGGCGGCCGGGTCGGCTGTGAACCAACGCCCGAGGGCAATAACTTTTATTTCATTCTGCCGATGTCGCAGGTGGAGGAACAACAGGAACATGAGCAGCAACCATAAATCTCGTGGGAAGGAGGGACGCGCCGGGGGCCATGTCCGTAAAGAACCCCTGCCCTGGCATCGTCCCAAGGAACCGGAAGATGATCCCGATGCCTGGGCCAGGGTACAGGCCATCATGGCGAGTCCCGCCTATATGCAGGCCGATGAGGATGTTCATTTCCTCGACAGCTATGATACCAGGGGGGTCCGCCTGCAGATAGATTACCTGAAACCTGAACTGCAGCTGCAGCGGCGCAGTATTGAACATACCATTGTTGCCTTCGGCTCCACCAGAATCAAAGAACCCCAGGCCATCCAGCGCCGGGTTGAACACCTGGAAAAGGAGTTGCATGACGATCCCGACAATGAAGAGGTGCGCCGTAAACTGGCCATTGCCTGCCGGTTGCTGGAAAAATGTCATTACTATGACGTGGCCCGGGAATTCGGCCGCCTGATCGGTGCAGCCGGTCGGGGACCCGACGACAACCGGTTGACCCTGATCACCGGTGGCGGACCCGGTATCATGGAGGCGGCCAATCGCGGCGCCTTTGATGTCGGCGCTACTTCGGTCGGCCTGAATATTACCCTGCCGCATGAGCAGT
>JALSNT010000607.1 GCA_026986885.1 Desulfobulbaceae bacterium | reverse complement strand
GCTTCTTCGTATCAGGGCCTGTGGGGTCTGTCATACGGAGCTTGACGAAATAGAAGGGCGGACCCCGCCTCCCGTTTTTCCTGTTATCCCTGGTCACCAGGTGGTGGCCGAGGTTGCGGCCACGGGTAAGGGAGTAATGGGATATAATTGCGGCGAGCGCGTTGGGGTGGCCTGGATATATTCGGCCTGCGGTCAGTGCGATTTCTGTCATCGTGGCCTGGAAAACCTCTGTCCCGACTTTCTGGCAACCGGTCGTGATGTCAATGGCGGCTATGCCGAGTATATGGTTGCCCGCAGCGATTTTGTCCAGCCGATACCCGATGCGCTGTCCGACATTCAGGCCGCACCGCTTCTTTGCGCAGGCGCCATTGGATATCGTTCCCTGCGTTTGACGGGACTTGTTGATGGACAGGCACTCGGGTTAACCGGCTTTGGCGGATCCGGGCATCTGGTTTTACAGATGGTACGTCATTGCCTGCCGAACAGTCCTGTGTTTGTTTTTGCCCGCAGTGAGATCCAAAGGCGTTTTGCCATGGAACTCGGTGCTGATTGGGCCGGTACAAGTAATGCCAGGCCGCCGGAGCCGCCGGATGCAATTATCGATACCACCCCTGCCTGGAAACCGGTTGTGAATGCGCTGGCATTCCTGCGGCCGGGAGGACGGCTGGTCATTAATGCGATTCGTAAAGAGGAACGTGACAAGGAGCAACTGCTTCGCCTCAAGTACGAAAAGCATCTCTGGCTGGAGAAGGAGATTAAATCGGCGGCCAATGTCTGCCGCTCCGATGTGGGTGAATTTCTTACGCTTGCCGCTGAAATGGGGATTGATCCCGACGTGCAGTGTTATCCCCTTTCCCGGGCCAATGATGCCCTGCGGGCATTAAAAGAAGGGGCCTTTCGGGGGGCAAAGGTTTTGACCATGGGATTGTAACCGGTTATTGATGCTCTAACTTGCTGGTTTCATAGCGTTTGAGCTTGATGGTCGTGATGAGCTATGGGATGTTTGCTCATTCAGAACGTTGACAAAAACGAAGAGGTCGCTTACTTGTTGTCATCACTTTTTGCCGAAACCGGATGCTGTTAACGCTGTCGCATCCGGCAATTTATCCATTTTATCTATTAAAAATATTTTTAAATGGCTGATATCTTAACTGATTATATTACGGTTGGTTCCTGCGCCCTGCATCTGCTTGTTGCCGGTAAGCAGGGGGCAAGAGATATTGTTCTTCTGCATGGGTTGAAGTTTCAGGCCGCAACCTGGCAGGAACTGGGCACTCTCAATGTGCTGGCCGCTAATGGCTGCCATGCGATCGCCCTTGATATGCCGGGATTCGGCAAATCACCAACCTGCGATGAGGAACCGGCTGCCGTGCTTGGTGGGGTTATTGACCGGAAAACCGCAGGCAAATCGGTCATCCTCGGCCCATCCATGGGTGGGCGCATAGCCCTGGAATTTGTCATTGCCCATCCGCAGCAGGTCAGCGCCCTTATTCTCGTTGGGGCGGTTGGCGTTGAGGAAAACCGGAAACGGCTTGCTGAAATCAAGGT
>JALSNT010000606.1 GCA_026986885.1 Desulfobulbaceae bacterium | reverse complement strand
CGATTTTTCCGTTAAATGCGGTTCCAGGGAGGATCCCATTACCAGCCTGTCCGGTGGTAACATGCAGAAATATATTACCGGTCGGGAAATTCTGCAGCAGCCGAAACTGCTCATCGTCTCCCAACCGACCTGGGGCGTGGATGTCGGCGCCGCCAATGTGATTCGTCAGGCCATGATTGATTTGCGCAACAACGGGTCCGCCGTGCTGGTGGTGTCCGAAGAACTGGATGAACTCTTTGAAATCTGTGACCGGCTTGTTGTGATTGCCCAGGGAAAAATATCTCCCGCAGTCAAGGTAAGCGCGACCGATAAGGAGGAAATAGGTCTGTGGATGAGTGGTATGTTTCCCGGCGGTCCCGCAAAAGAGGCAACCGCTGCCACCAGGGAAAAGGACTGCCATGTTTGTTAAGATAGAGCCAAGGCCCGAGCCGTCACGGGTGATGAAATACTGCTCACCGCTCATTGCCGCCTTTTTGATGCTCATCAGCGGCCTTATTATTTTTACCATACTGGGCAAAGACCCGGTGCAGGCGTTTTTCGCTTTTTTCATCCAACCCGTCCATGACCTGTACGGCATCGGCGAGCTGTTTATCAAGGCTGCTCCCCTGATGTTGATCGGCACCGGTCTGGCCATCGGCTTTCGGGCAAATATCTGGAATATCGGCGCTGAGGGGCAGATGGCCCTGGGGGCAATTTTCGGCGGCTATATTGCCATACTTTTTCATGGCAGCAACAGCCATTTCATCCTGCCGCTCATGATCCTCTGTGGGGCAATAGGCGGTATCCTCTGGGCTGCCATTCCGGCATTCTTAAGGACCATTTTTAACGCCAATGAGATCCTGGTTTCCCTGATGCTCAACTATGTGGCCCTGCTCCTGCTGGAATTTCTGGTACATGGCCCCCTGCGGGATCCGGGCGGCTACGGCTTTCCCCAGTCGGTTCTCTTCGCCGACTCGGCCATGCTGCCGATTCTGATCGAGGGAACCAGGCTCCATCTTGGGGTGCTCATCTCCATAATCGGTGTTACCGTCGGCTGGGTTTTCCTGGAAAAAAGCTTTACCGGCTATCAGCTCCAGGTTGCCGGTCTTGCGCAGAGAGCGGCAACCTACGCTGGATTTAACTACAAAAAACTCATCTGGACAGGCATGCTCGCCGGTGGTTTGACGGCCGGCATTGCAGGTGTCCTTGAAATTGCCGGTCCCATCGGCCAGCTGCTGCCCTCGGTTTCTCCGGGTTACGGTTATGCGGCCATCATCGTCGCCTTTGTCGGCAGACTGCATCCCGGCGGCATCTTTCTCTCCAGTCTGCTGATGGCGCTGCTCTATCTCGGTGGTGAATCCGGCCAAATGAACCTGGACCTGCCCTCTGCGGTCACCGGTATTTTCCAGGGACTCTTACTCTTCTACCTGCTGGCGGCCGATTTCCTCATTTATTATCGGGTGCGTCCAGGTACGGCGCAACAGGTGGACGGATAATGGACTTTGATATCTTTATCAAAATACTGATTGCCGCTGTTGCCGCCGGCACTCCCTTTGTCTATGCCGCTCTTGGGGAACTGATCACCGAAAAATCAGGAGTCTTGAACCTGGGCGTTGAGGGCATGATGCTGGTGGGGGCAATCACCGGTTTTATTGCCATGAGTAAAACCGGCAGTCTGCTGCTGGCTGTTGCCTCTGGAATGACGGCCGGCGCGCTTATGGCCGCAATTTTTGCCGTTCTCACGCTGACGCTCATGGCCAACCAGGTCGCCAGTGGTCTGGCGCTGACCATTTTCGGCATCGGCCTGAGCGCCTTTCTCGGCCTGAACTACACCAGTATCGCCCTGCCCGGAATCGCCGAACTGCATATTCCCCTGCTCGGCGATATTCCGGTTCTCGGCAAACTCTTTTTTTCCTATGACATTCTGGTATACGGTTCTCTTATGCTGTTTATCCTTGTCTCCTGGTTTTTATATAAAACCAGGGCCGGTTTGATTTTACGCGGAATCGGCGAAGCTCCGAAATCAGCGCACGCCCTTGGTTATAATGTAATACGGATACGTTATCTTGCCGTCCTGTTCGGCGGCGCCATGGCAGGGCTGGGCGGCGTCTATCTGTCGGTTGCCTACACCCCGGTCTGGGTCGAGGGCATGGTCGCGGGCAGGGGCTGGGTGTCCCTGGCCCTGGTGGTGTTTGCCACCTGGCGGCCAATACGGGTATTGTTCGGAGCCTATCTGTTCGGCGCAATTACCATTGCCCAGTTCCATGTCCAGGGACTGGGCATTGATATCCCCTCACAACTGCTGTCCATGCTGCCCTACCTTGCCACTATCCTCGTGCTTGTTATTATCTCCAGGGACCTGACAGCAATACGCTTGAATTCACCGGCCTCACTCGGTATCACTTACCACCCGGATAATCTGTAACCCATTGACTCAATTTTCACTAAAAAGGAGAACCAGATGCTACTTACCAAAAAACACCTTTTTTCCCTCTGTATCCTGCTTGCCTGCGTTACAGGTCTTGCCCTGTCAGCGTCGGCGGCGGAAAAGCTGAAAGTAGGCTTTGTCTATATCAGCCCGGTTGGAGACGCCGGCTGGACCTATCAGCATAACCAGGGCCGACTTGCCCTGGAAAAAAATCTCGGGGACAGGATTGAGACCAAATACATTGAAAAGGTGCCCGAAGGACCAGAGGCGGAACGTGTTATCAGAAATCTTGCCAAGAGCGGCTACGACCTGATCTTCACCACCTCGTTCGGCTACATGAATCCCACCCTGAAAGTGGCCAAAATGTTTCCGAAAAAATATTTTGAGCACTGCACCGGCTATAAAACAGCTAAAAACGTCGGCACCTACATGTGCCGCTATTATCAAGGACGCTATCTCGCAGGAATCATTGCCGGTAAGATGACAAAATCCAATACGCTCGGTTATGTCGCCGCCTTCCCGATTCCCGAAGTTATCCGGGGCATCAATGCCTATACCCTGGGCGCCCGATCCGTCAACCCGAAGATCCAGGTCAAGGTGATCTGGGTCAACTCATGGTTTGATCCTGGCAAGGAACGTGAAGCGGCAGAGGCAATGATTGCCCAGGGCGCCGATGTTATCACCCATCACACCGATTCAACGGCGCCGGTATTAACGGCAGAGGAAAAGGGCGTGTACGCCATCGCCTATCATTCCGACATGACCAAATACGGACCCAGGGCCCAGTTGACGGCAGTGACTCATAACTATGGTAAATTCTATACAAAGGTGGCCCAGTCGGTGCTTGACCATACCTGGAAACCGGAAGCGGTCTGGAGCGGCATCAAGGAAGGATCCATCAAATTAGCTCCGATCAATCCCGTTGTTCCTGCAGATGTTGTCGCCCTGGTGAAAAAGACGGAAAAAGGCATTGCCGACGGCTCGTTTAAGCCCTTCCACGGCCCGATAAAAAACCAGGCGGGCAAATTGGTGGTCGCGGCCGGAAAATCTCTCACCGACAAGGACCTGCTTGCCATGAATTACTATGTCGAGGGTGTCCAGGGAAGTATTCCGAAATAATCCGTATCCTTCGATTCCATTGAAAACCTGAAGCGATGAATTCCAACGGACTCATCGCCCTGTTGATGACCGGGACAAACGTGAAAACAAACAACATACAATCAATGATCCGTCTTCTTATTCCCCTCTGTGCCGTCCTGCTGGCCTTGGCTATCGGCGCCGTTATGTTGCTGTCGCTGGGCGCAAATCCAGTGAGTGGCTATGCGACCATGTTCGGGGCGGCTTTCGGCAGTCTGGAGGGATTTTCCGAAACCACAATCAAATCAATCCCCCTGCTCCTGGTTGGCGTTGGTATCTGTATCGCCTTTCGGGCGAACGTTATCAACATTGGCGGCGAAGGGCAAATGGTTATCGGCGCCTTACTGTCAACAACGGTTGCGCTCGCTTTTCCCGATATCCCGTCACTGATGCTCATTCCCATGGTGCTGCTGGCAGGGGCCATGGGCGGCGCCGCCTGGGGAGCAATTGCCGGGGCGCTCAAGGCCTGGTTCAACGTCAGCGAGATCCTCTCCACCATCATGCTCAACATAGTCGCTGTCCAGTTTATGAATTTTCTCCTGCGCGGCCCCATGATGGACCCGGCTGAAGTTGCCAGAGGAACCGGAATTCCCCAAACCATGCGCCTGTCGCCCAATGCTGATCTTCCCATTCTCATAGAGGGAATGCGCATGCATCTCGGGGTCGTCATTGCTCTTCTTGTAGCCATTGGCGCCTATTTCCTGCTCTGGCGCACCTCCATGGGATTTCGACTGCGTGCCGTCGGCTATAATCCCGATGCATCACGATATGCCGGAATTTCCGTGCCGAAAAATGTCACTGCCGCCCTGGCCTTTTCCGGCGCCATGGCCGGTATCGCCGGCGCCATCCTGGTATTCGGCAGTGAATCGCACCGAATGGTAACCGATGGTAGTTCCACCGGTTTTACCGGCAGCGCGGGCTTTAACGGCATTGTCGTTGCCCTGCTGGCCGGTCTGCATCCGCTCTGGTCAATTCCTTCGGCGCTGCTGTTCGGCGGTATGCTGGTGGGAGCTAATGCACTGCAACGATCCGCCCAGGTACCCTCGGCCCTGATCATCGCCTTAAATGGACTGATCGTCGTTTTTGTAGTCAGCTCCGAATATTTCAGACAGCGCATGCAGCCGACAATCAGGGTGGATTTGGAAGAAAAGACAGCAGAGGAGACGGGAGGACAAAATGGCTGATTCATTTGCAGCGCTGATCATTGTATCAACCATAGCCTCGGGAATACGACTGGCCACCCCCTTTCTACTGGCCTCCCTGGGCGAGGCCCTGGGCCAGAGAAGCGGCGTCCTCAACCTGGGCGTTGACGGGGTAATGCTCCTTGGCGCTTTTGGCGCCTACTATACCGTTCTGCAGACCAACAACCCCTACTATGGCCTGCTGATCGGTATCACCATCGGCCTTATTCTCGGGGTGTTTTACGGCTTTATAACACTTAATTTGCAGGCGGAACAAGGTGTCAGCGGCATCGGCATATATCTCTTCGGTCTTGGCATGAGTGACCTGCTCTTTCAAAAATTTGTCGGTACTCCACGCCCCATCCTGCCGTTTATGCCATTGCACTTTCCCGTACTTTCCGACCTGCCCGTTGTCGGTGAAATGCTCTTTCAGCACAGTATTATTGTCTATATTGCCTTCGCCCTGGTCCCGGTGATGAGTTTTGTCCTTAACCGCACCACCTACGGACTCAACGTCCGTGCCGTCGGCGAGAACCCGGAGGCCGCCGACAGCCTCGGCGTCAGTGTAATGAAAACCAGATACTCGGCCATTATCATAGGCAATGGGCTGGCCGGGCTGGCCGGAGCAGCCCTTGCCATTGAGCTGGGTATCTTTCAGCAGAACCTGACCAATGCCATGGGTTTTATTGCCATTGCCCTTGTCTATTTCGGCGCCTGGACACCCAGAGGCGTCATGTTGGGATCATTTATCTTTGGCCTTGTCCAGGCAATTGTTCTGCAATGCAAGACCTTTGGCGTCATCCCCCGCAGCGCCTCCGATCTTGCGGCCATGGCGCCGGCCATTATCACTATCCTGGCCCTTATCGTGGTGGCAAAACGATTTAAACAGCCGGCAGCGTTAACTAAACCGTATGTACGAGGCGGCTGATCCATTGAGCCGTAATTTATTCTTTCTTAGAAAAAGGAGACTAACAATGAAAAGAATCAACCTCTGTCTGACCGCCATGTTCATGGCCCTCACTCTACTGGCGCCTTCGTCGATCCTTGCGGCCGCCAAAACCCTGCGGGTCGCCATCATCGCACCCAGCGCTCAGAATGACCTGGCCTTTACCCAAAGTATTGTTGACGGCATCAAAGCCGTGCAGAAAGAGCGCAACATTGAACTGGCCATCACCGACGGCACCTTTGTGGTTGAAGACGCGGCTGCGGCTATCCGTGACTATGCCAAAAAAGGCTTTGACCTGGTCATTGCCCATGGTTCCCAGTATGGCGGCTCTTTAAAAGAGATTGCCCCGGATTTTCCCAAAACGGCCTTTGCCTGGGGCACATCCGCCGATACCTTTGGTCTGGCCAATGTCTCCTCCTATGAGGCGGCCTCCGATGAAGGCGGTTATGTCATGGGCGTGATGGCTGCCGCAATGAGCAAAAAGGGCGGAGTTGGCGTTGTCGGCCCGGTTGAGGTAGGCGATGCCAAGCTTTATGTGGACGGCTTTGTTAAAGGAGCCAAGGCACAAAATCCCAAGATCAGAGCAAAGGTCAACTATATCGGTTCTTTTTCCGACGTGGCCCTGGCCGCCGAAGCAGCCCGCGCCCTGATGGCATCCGGGGCCGATGTCCTTACCGGGACAGCACAGATGGTGGTCGGCGCCATCGGAGCCGCCAGAACTAAAAGAGTTCCCTGGTTTGCCACCCAGGCTAACCAGACCGAACTGGCTCCTGAAATCGTTGTCGCCTCCCAGGTCTACAAGTGGGAAGTGGTGTTAAAAAAGATTATTGCCGACCTCGATAAGGGGGTAATGGGTGGTAAAAAATATCAAATCAACCTTGCCAACAACGGTATTGTTATCGAATTTAATGATGGCTATAAACTTGATCCCAAGGTCAAAGAACTGGGGATGAAAACCATTGCCGGCATCAAAGACGGGTCCATAAAAACCGGCCTGTAACCTGAATTGAGCGTTTCATTCACCTGCAAGTTAAAAAAGATAAATGATTATAAATTATTCTTTTAAAATTGTTGCAGGTGAATGAAACCCTTCGGGATTTCCATTTCATCCCCAATCTACAGTTTTTGCGCTGTCCCATGTAGGCTTAACTACAGGTAAGCGAGGAACGAGACTCCGATGAAACAGCACAAAACCAGCAGCTTGGGGCGAAATGAAAATTGCTCAATTTAGGTGTAACTCAACAACCACCGACTAAAGTCGGTGGGTTGAAATAAGGACTGAAAGTCCGGATACGGGTCCGAGACCCGTTTTAGTCCTCTGTTTGAAAATTATCTTCTTTTTTAGGTTCGAAATGATGTTCGAGATACGTCTTTATCATTTCATCTGTCACTTGACCGGATGTAGCACAAAAATATCCTCGAGCCCAAAAATGGCGACCCCAGAAACGTTTGCGGAGAGCGGGAAAGTCTGCAAACAATTTACTCGATGAACGCC
>JALSNT010000605.1 GCA_026986885.1 Desulfobulbaceae bacterium | reverse complement strand
ACAGGTCACGTATTAAGTAAGGCATCGTGTTCGATGGTAACTCCATCTATCTGTCCAAAGCTGGTTTCATCCGCAACCCGAAAAATTGGTAACCGTTCACCCAGATGCTGTTTCGCCCGCATTACCGGCATAATGTAAACGTTTACCAGTGCCCCATATTCGTTCAAGCAGGCCGACGAGTCTATAGCCCGCTATGTGAGGAGGCCTGATCGGACGAATATGGGGTGCTGGTGAACGTTTACAAAAATTGTATAAAATGTAGGTCTAGTTGAGCTCCGCGAAACCGGACATTGATGACGGAACTTTCCTGTCCGCTTTCGTTCCACTCAAGCAGACCTACAATGTTCATTTTCTTGGTTTTTATGACAGGAAATGAGGGGTAAGGCACTAAATTCAGGATCTACTTTGTCGCAGCCATAATTTTAAGCAGCAGATCATGCACCTTGGGCTCGGCAAACAGATCCATATCCTTCAGTTCGGCAACCTTGGCCCGAAACGAGGCCAGGTCGGGATGCTCTTCCACGATCATGCCTTTTTCTTTCAGCAGGGCCAGGCGGGCGCCGTCTTTAGCCCGGTTGTCCCGGCGCTGGAATTTTGCCGCCTCAATCATGGCCTGCTGGATCATCTGTTGATCGGCTGGTTGCAGGGTTTTCCACCAGAGCATGGAGGCGACGTCAATATGGGGCGAATAGACGTGGCGGGTCAGGGTCATGTACTTTTGGATTTCATAAAATTTGTATACCTCCATGACCCAGAGCGGATTTTCCTGGCCGTCGATGACGCCCTGCTCAAGCTCGGTATAGATGGGCCAGGGCATGGGGGTGGGATTGGCACCCAGCGCCTTCCAGATGGCCTTGTGCAATGGCGAGGCCATGACCCGGATTTTCAGTCCCTTGACATCAGCGGCGGTTTTTACCGGGTGTTTGTTATTGGTCAGGTTGCGGAAGCCGTTTTCCGAAAAACAAAGCCCCTTAAAACCGACGGTTGCCAGATCATCAAGGATCACCTTGCCCAGCGGCCCGTCTAATATCCGGTCGGCCTGGGCGGAATCTTTAAACAGAAAGGGATAGTTGATCACCCGGACAATGGGATCAAAGGTGTCAAACGGACCGCCGGTTATAACGCCCATCTGCACGGTATTCATCTGAATCTGCTGCAGGATTTCGGTTTCGTTGCCAATGGATTTGGAATGAAAAATTTTAACCTTCCAGGCGCCGTTTGAGCGCTGTTCAAGCAGTTGCTTAAATTTTCCGGCCACGATATTCTGGGCCGAACCCGGCTTGGTCACCACACCGAGTTTGATGGTCTGCGAGGCCATGGTGATCTGAACAAAGGCGAACAGGAAGAAGATGAACAACGAAAAGCATTTCTGTTTCATGGAAAGTTCCTCGGTAAAAGAAAAATCGGATAAGCAGGGATAATACCCTCAAGTCAGGGAGGAATAAATATCCACTGAACCAAAACCTGGAGATTTTGTACCGCTTTTTTGCCCCTGTGTCACGCATATCCGGGAAATTTTTAAACAGCACGTTCCGGCTGCTGTGTGGCGCGGG
>JALSNT010000604.1 GCA_026986885.1 Desulfobulbaceae bacterium | reverse complement strand
AGCAGATACGTAAAGTCGGCCTTCATAATGATTATGTGTTTATGGTGTTGGGCGGTCAGGGAGGATGGAAATATTCCAGCAAAAACAGCAAGGCGTACGATAGCAGGATTCCCATGTTTATTCAGGGCCCGGATATTGCGGAAGGTATGGATGTTGAAATGGGACCGACTCTTCTTGATCTTGCGCCTACCATGGCCCATATCCTTGGCATTCCCCTGCATCCGGACTGGCAGGGACGGGTTTTGCAGCAAATCTTTGTGCGAAATACACCTTCGGAACATGTTGATGAAATCCCTCCCTGTCCCCTGGGACTCGTTGGACAGGAAGACATACGACCGGCCGCCTGAATGCTGTTTCTTCGAATTATTTTTTCAGACTCATCATGACCTGAATTGAGCTATTTCTTTTACTGGTTCCACCACACCATGGGCGTGGTGGAACGAGGACAACATTGTAGGTCTGCTTGAGTGGAACGAAAGCGGACAAATAGCAGTCACTATTTTTGTCTGCTTTCGCGGAGCTCAACCAGGTCGACCGATTTTAACCGATTTATTGGGTTGCGGGCATTGAGCCCACCTTGGATAAAAAAATGGCTGAAAAAATACAAGGCAGTACCTTAAACGGCCTGCATACCGATGTCGACAGGTTTCTGCCCGGATATTTTCTTTGCCGTAATCAGGCCGGGAGGAAAAATAATCCGCCTGTTTCACCTGTCCTGCTTCTTTCCTGTATTCTCCTTTTTTTCTGGTGTGGGCTTGGCTTGTGGTCTGCCGGACATCCTGAGAAGGGAAGCACGTCAAAGGAGAGTGGAGTTGAGCACTATCTACGGGACACTGCCATGGCGGATGATTTTGTCCCCATGAGATCCGGCCGTGATAAAATCCCGGCAAAAAAGGAATCCATTCAGTCCGGCAATTACAATTTAAGGAGAAATAATCAATGATACGGATAGCAACAATTAATACCTGGAAAGGCGAAGGTGATTACCAGCGGCGCCTGTCGCTGCTTGCAGGGGGACTGCAGGAGGAAAAAGTTGACATCCTCTGTTGTCAGGAGGCCTTTGCCACGGATGACGACAGGTATAATACCGCCGCTGTACTGGCGAAGGATCTCGGTATGACCTGTTCTTTTTCAGCGGCTCGGAGGAAAAAAAGATTGTTTCAGGGCAAACATATTGAATGCATATCCGGTATGGCTATCCTTACCGGAGCCGATACCTGGATGCTGTACAGCGGCAGTTTTTCTCTGCCGGAAAGCAAAAAAGACCGGGGACGTGTGGCCCAGTTTGCCGTTATCAGGAAAAACGGCAATACCATTCTGGTGATCAATGTCCATCTGTCCCATTTGCAAAACGGCCGGACACTGCGTCGGAAGCAGATGCGGGAGGTTCTCTCGCATGCAAGCATGGAAAGGCCGTATGCAGCCGTTATTATTTGTGGTGATTTTAATGCCGCCCCGGAAGCGGACGATTTAAAGGTGTTGCGTAAGCATGCCGGTTACCTGGTTTACGACGGGTTCTCTGCGGGCGGCGGCGATCCCGAAACATCGACCATGGTCACCGGTCCCACGGAAAACAGGAAACGGGTAGATCATATTTTCGTTCTGGAAAAAAAGAAAAATCCCGTGGCCAGGCTTGCAATGAAAAACAGCCGACTGATTCTTAACAGGCAGGACGCCAATGGGATATTTCCTTCCGACCACTACGGAGTGGCCCTGGATCTTGAGATTGAGCGGATATTGCGGGAAGATACCTGTCAGGTCCGTCATTATGCCTCTTTTGCCCAGCCATGGCGGAGGGCCAAAAAGGGTGAGCTGGTTCCGGCTTTTTAGATTTTTGTGTGGGATTGCAAATAGTGTTCGCGCCGGCAATCAGGAAAATGTTGCTGCTACCTGACAGAAGAAAATTCCGCTGTTTCCTCTTTGTCCTGTTTCTTTATCCTCTTCTTTCCGTCACCTTTGCCTTTGCCGGGTACCCGGCCGGCAATGAAACCGTTCTTCTGTCGTTGGATTTCACCACCACCGGGCCGGATGCCCGGCAATGGCTGAAAAGGCATGGTTTTATCCTCAAGAAAGATATGGCAAACGATCGCTTTATCCGGCTTGCCGGGTCAAAGGACCGAGGATTGCTGATTTCCGTTAACCAATCGGCATTCGGGCTTGCCGTACGCAGGGTTCTTGATCTTTATGATGTCGGCAGGGTCGAAGTACAATGGGGGGTTACCCGTTATCCCCAAGGCGCCGACTGGCGGCGAGGTGTTCACAGGGAGCCTTTAATGGTAACCCTGTTCTTTGGCCCCAAAGTTGCTGCCGATCATTTTTACCTGCCTGACAGCCCTTTTTTCATCGGCTTGTTTCTCTGTAAAGACGGTGGCCGATCCATACCCTTTATAGGTAAAAGTTATCGGCAAACCGGCCGCTATTACTGTTGTGATGATGCGGGTGCAAATTTGTTAAGCACCAGCACCGTTAATATTGCCGCCGCCTATAGAAAATGGTTTGCCACCGATGTGGTACCGCCGCTCACCGGTATCGGCATTGAGGTGGATACCAGCGACCTGGCGGACGGCAGTGCCCGGGCATGGCTGAAAAAAATTGTACTCTATAAACGCATACAGGGAGGAAAGAAAAATGTTCACCGTTGATGAGGTATTGGCGAAGCAATATCCCCGCCTGAGCAGGAATCCATTTTTCGGGTATTCCATCAAGCCGCTGTTACGCCGCCTGGCACGCGAAGATGATTTTACCGCTTTTGCCCGCCGCTATCCCCATCTGCAGTCCATTGATTTTGTTGAGCAGATTCTTGAACATTTCAGCTTTTCCTACACGGTTTCCAACAGCTCGCTTGAAAATATACCGGCATCAGGGCGGGTGATGATAGTTGCCAATCACCCCATCGGCAGCCTGGACGGGCTGGCCCTGTTGAAACTGATCCATGGCGTGCGGTCGGATGTCCGCATCATTGCCAATGACCTGCTCATGTTTGTGGAACCGTTACGTCCCTGTCTGCTGCCGGTGAATAATATGGGGGGGCGAACCGGCCGGGAAGCGCTGCAGGAAATCGTCCGTTCCCTGCATAATGAGGAGGCGGTGATCGTGTTTCCCGCCGGCGAGGTCTCCCGGCTGGGTCCGAAAGGCATTCGGGACGGTGTCTGGCAAAAAGGTTTTCTCTCCATTGCGGCCAGGGCAAAGGCGCCGATCCTGCCGGTGCATATCAAGGGTAGAAATTCATCGGGATTTTATACGGCATCCCTGCTGTGTCGTCCCCTGTCCACAGCCATGCTTATCGGCGAGATGTTCAGGCAGCGGCAACACCAGATTGCCTTTACCGTCGGCAAAATCATTCCCCATGAGAGTTACCGGAGCCTGCAACTTTCACCACCGGACAAGGTGAAACTGTTTAAAAAACATGTTTATCGCATCGGTAAAGGACGCTCACCCGTGTTGCGCACGGAAAGCGGCATTGCCCGCCCCGAGCGCCGCAGTGATTTGAAAAAAGAATTGCAGCGTGCCGAAATGCTTGGCAGCACACCGGACGATAAAAAAATTTTTCTCTATAACTCCGCCGATACCTCCCCGGTTATCCGTGAGATCGGACGACTGCGGGAAATTACTTTTCGCATGGTAGGGGAAGGGTCAGGTTCAAGAAGGGATGTCGACCGTTTTGACCGCTATTATAATCACCTTATTTTATGGGATGAAGAAGACCTTGAAATTGTGGGAGCCTATCGTTTTGCCGATGCTGCAGCGATTATGAAGCGACATGGTCTGGGCGGCCTGTACACCAACAGCCTGTTTTCTTTTGATCCTGAGACGCACAGCTTCCTGGGGCAGGGGCTGGAGCTGGGGCGCAGTTTTGTTCAGAAGCGCTACTGGGGCAAACGCAGTCTGGATTATCTCTGGTACGGTATAGGCGCCTATCTCGCAAGGCATCCGCAATATCGTTATCTGTTCGGCCCGGTCTCCATCAGTAATGCCATGCCTGCTGCTGCCCGGGAATTGCTGATTTATTTTTATCAGCTCTATTTCTCCCCGGAAACGGCGTGTTCCTGTTCAAAAAATCCGTACCGGTTTTCCGCATCTCGAGAGGAGTTGGCACGCGAGTTTACCGGTAATGATTACAGGCATGACTTCAAGAAGCTCAAGCTGTTGCTTGCCAACATGGGTACCGCTGTTCCCACCCTGTATAAACAGTACACCCAGCTCTGTAAATCCGGCGGCGTTTATTTTCTTGATTTTAATGTTGATCCGGATTTTGGCAACTGTGTCGATGGCCTGGTCGTGGTTGATCTGGAAAAATTAAAGAAAAAGAAGCGGAAACGCTACATAGATACAGCCGGCAATTTTGCATGCCGGGTGTCTATACCATGATTTGCCGATATACAACCAGTCAGGTGAAGAGCCTATGTGCCGGTTGAGACGTTGGGAGAGAATTGGCCTTGTTCTTCTGGTAGCCGTGTTTTTTTTAGGTAAGAAATCAGCTTGGGCCATGGAACAGGAAAAGCCCTTGTTGATAGGTATTTATCCTACCCCACCTTTTGTTATGCTGGACGCGCAAAAACCACAGGGGTTTTCCATAGATTTATGGAAAATTATGGCGGATGACCTTAACCTCAGGTATCGGTTCGTTTCCTCAGCCACCATTGCCGGTGTACTTGAAGATGTCAGTGAAGATCGTGTGGATGCCGGCCTCGGGGCATTATCAATTACCTTGTTACGGGAAGAGCGAGTTGATTTCACCCATTCCTATTTTCATACCGGACTGGGTATCATGGTTGGTGGCAGGCGAACCTGGTCATTTTCGGTATTTATGCGTTCGTTTTTCTCTAAACAGAAAATTCTGCTTCTGGGCGGGCTGGGTATTTTTATCTGTGCCGTAGGTCATCTTATCTGGTTTGTAGAACGTAAATATGCCACGAAACAGCCATCGTTCGATAAACGTTATCTTCCCGGGGTCCTTGATGGTATGTATTGGGCGATTGTCACTGCCAGCACTGTCGGCTATGGTGACAAAGTTGCCAGAAGCCGGGCCGGGCGTCTTCTTGGAGTTATTCTGATTATCACAAGTCTACCTTTTTTTGCCTACCTGACAGCGAAACTCGCCTCTGATATTACTCTCCATGAAATTCGTACGGGTATTACCGGTCCAAGGGATCTGATCGAGCGCAGGATAGGTGTTCGGGAGGGATCAACTGCGCAGGATTATGTCGCCTCTACCGGGGCGGTTATGCTCTCGTTTGTCCGATTGGACACCGCTTATCACAGGCTGGAGCAGGGACATCTTGACGCTGTTGTCCATGATCGTCCCATTCTGTTGTATTACGCAGCAAACCATGGTCGGGGCAGGGTAGAGGTGTTGGCAACAACGTTTTCCCAACAGGATTATGGTATAGCTCTTCCTGAAAATAGTCCTTTGAACGAACAGTTTAATCGGGAAATATTAAGGTTAAAAGAAGATGGCCGTCTCCAGGGGCTCCACGATAAATGGTTTGGCAAAGGGTTTGCCAACTGATTCCAGTATAAACAAGTAATTATATCAAAGTACTTATTTCGTTACAAGCCATGAGGAGAGTTGTTTTTTTGTTAGAGAAAGCAAATACAAATGAAACATCTGAGGTGGACCCCATTGTCAAGACAAATATTGCTTCAAGTTAAGCAAAAAAACATGGGTTGATTCCTTCTGGGATGACACGCTATCTCCTCCTTTGTTCTTTGACATTTTGACCGGTTTTGTTACCCTCTCAGAGCTTCCTCGGAGGATAGGGCAACGCTGAGGAGCGACCCGAGCGCCGCAGGAAGTGGTTCGTGAAAGGATGAGGGCCGGGAAGGACCACCGGCCCTCGTTCGTCTTCCCTCCTTTCATGAGCCCGAAAAGCGATAAACCTACTTCCGGCGAGCGGAGCAAGCCGATATTCAAGCCATTGGGAAGT
>JALSNT010000603.1 GCA_026986885.1 Desulfobulbaceae bacterium | reverse complement strand
ATTTTTATAGATCATGGCCGCAATACGACAGATTAAAGCTCTTGTTACAGATGGGAAAATCCATAATCCCCTCTCCGCGTACGGCCAGGGCCAATCCCGGCCAGTTATGGAAAGAGGGATCCACCACCTTATACGTCCGGATTTCACCCTCGCCCCCGGTCACCGCCACATGACAGATAGATCCCCGCCAACCCTCCACCAGGGAAACAACACACTGGTCTGCGGCCGGCCTGCCTGGCGTTATCTGCTCTTCCCGGCCCGGGAGATCCTGCAGCCGGGCAAGAATAAAGGCAACGGATCGTTTAATTTCCAGCCAGCGGACCAGGGCACGACCATAGACATCGCCGGTAAACCAGACCGAGACAGGCAGATGATGGTGACGATAGCTGCCGATGGGAAAATCAACCCGGTTATCCATTTCTTTTCCACAGGCCCTGGCGGCAGGGCCGACCAACCCAAGGTCCTTTGCCTGTTTACGGATGATGGTTCCGATTTCCTCGAAACGAGCCATGACCGAAGGGGTATTCCAGAGCAGGGTAACGGCCTCGGTAACATCACTAAAATGTTTTTCGACCAGGGCGGCCATCTCACTGATAAGGTGATTATCAAGATCATGACCGACGCCCCCGGGGAGGACGATGCCGCGGCCATAACGATTGCCGCAGAGCAGGGCGGTTATATTTAAAAACGCGCCCCGCAGCCGCCCACAGAATGAGGCTGTCGTCGCATAACCAACATCCATGGCCATGGCGCCGAGATCGCCGACATGGTTGGCAATCCGTTCCAGTTCAAGGGCAATGGCACGAATATCCATGGCGCGAGCAGGGACACGACTGCCCGTCAGGGCCTCCAGGGCATGGCAATGGGCCAGGCTGTGGCCAACGGTAGTATCTCCGGCCAGGGTTTCCATCAGCATCAACATCCTGCGGTTTGGTATACTGCCGCGCAGGGCCGCCTCAATGCCTCGATGCTGAAAACCAAGTGAAATTTCCAGATGAAAAACAGTTTCGCCATGACAGAGGAAACGAAAATGACCGGGCTCGATAATACCGGCATGCACCGGTCCCACCGCAACCTCGTGCATTTCCTCGCCTGCGGCCTGCAGAAAATCATGACTGCCAATGTGGCGATCATCCTGTCCGCGCCCGGGCCGGGGTAAATAACGAAGCGGCGTTGGATGGGGGTGATCATGCAGCCGTAGGCCACATTCTTCCGCCAGTTCCCGTTCAAACGGATCCATCTGGGGAAACTGCGTAGTTAACGAAGGCCAGACATCGACCCGTTTTGTCCGCAGCAAATACAACCGCCCCCGTTGATCATGGCGAAGAACCACAAAAATTTCATTATCGACAACCGGCAGGGCGGCAACGAACAGACCGGCATCCAGACCGGAAATAATAGCTGCCTGGAAATCGGCAAAATCCAGATAATGGACATCATGGACAGCGATCGGTTCTCCATTGCGGACAACGGCGGCACGATTAATCATTGCACACCACCTGTCAGAAACGCAGCCTGATCCAAAAAATTCCGGATGGGCACGGGCAGGAAAAGACCAAGGAAAAGCAGCAGAGAGAGGAGCACAGTAACGACGATTACGGCCGAGACGGAACAGTGTTTTTTTGATAACATTTGACCTTCTCCCCAGGCCATGGGAATGAGATGCCCTAACGCAGACACAAAAATAACGCCACTCCCAACAAGAAAAATAACGATTACCGCAATTGCCTGCCGGTCAATGGCAGCCTTAACCAGTAAATATTCACTGATAAAGATTGAAAATGGGGCAACGCCAATCAGGGCGAGCAGACTGCCGACCAGGGCAATTCCCCACAATGGCGCGTTGCGGAGTGCGCCTCGTATACGATCCATATCATGGCTGCCATACAGCTGTCCCAGACGACCGGCAGCGAAAAAACTCAAGGATTTGCAGAGGGAGTGATTTACGGTATGCAGCAGGGCGGCAAAGCAACCTGCCGGACCCAGGCCAAGCCCCAGGGTAATAATGCCGAGGTGCTCGACACTATGATAAGCAAGTAATCGTTTGATATCACGTTGATGGAGGATAAAGGCTGCGGACACGACAATGGACATCAGGCCGAAGAAAATATAAAGACGACCGGTAAACATATCCGAACCAAGGGCGTGGTTAACAATGGCGCCATGGCGCATAATACAGTACAGGGCGGCGTTGAGCATGAAACCGGAAAACATGGCCGAAACCGGCCCAGGGGCCTGACTGTGGGCATCGGGCAGCCAGGTATGGGTCGGGGCCAGACCGGCCTTGGTGCCGAAACCCACCAGAGAAAAGAGAAAAGCGGCCTTGAGCAACAGATGATTATAGCCACCGGTCGTCATTAGTTGTGTCCAGAAAAGCTGTTGACTGCCCGCACCGCCCGACGGTAGCGCTGCGGCCACCAGCAGGGTGCCGACAAAGGCAAAGGCAATGCCCACCGAACAGATAATCAGATATTTCCACATGGCTTCAATGGCCGCCGGTTTGGGATATATGGAAACCAGGAAGGCAGTGACCAGGGTGGTGGCCTCCATGCCGACCCACATCAGACCGATATTGTTGGCCAGCAGGGTCAGGGTCATGGTCCACAATGAGCCAAGCCAAAGTTGATTATACCGTCTGGCGGTAGCAATCGACAGCCGGTCGCTCGCAAGATCTGCACGAAAATAAACAAGGGCAAACAGGGAAGAGGCCGTAAAGACAAGCAGCATCACCAGCAGATGCCAACCGGAAAGTGCGTCAAGATAGAACCATCCCCCTGCTGTTGTAATCGGCAGACAAACGGGCAGGTCGGACATTCCGACCAGCAGGCAAAGGTCATCGAGCAACACGACCGCAAGCGATAACCAAAAGAGAGCAGCACCTCGACGCACCCGCATGGCCATGGCTATACCCGCAAGGGGAATCAGGAGAAAAAGAAGCAATACCACGCTCATCCGCGCAACTCCGTCAGCCGGTCAACATCGGTGTGATCAAACTCGCGATTGATCTGGTACATGGCAATACCCATCCCAAAAACAGCCACCCAGACATCAAGGAGAACGCCGAATTCAACGACCATGGGAATGTGGTCGGCCACTGCAGCTCCGAGGCAATAAATGCCGTTTTCCAGCACCAGATACCCTAAAACCATACTTAAAGCCTTGCGGCGGGAGATCAGCAGTAACAGTCCGGTTACCATGGTAAAAATCGCCAGGGCTATAATCAAATGGTTATGATGTCCTGCCAGGGGCAGCCTGGAGGCAAAAACCACAGACCCGATCAAAACAAAGAACCCGATACTTAAAGAAACACTGAAACCAATAAAGGGTTCCACCTCTCTCTTGACCCTGGCCACCCGCAGGCTTCTTAAAAGCAGCCAGGGAAAGACCCCACCCTTGAGGACGACGGCACTTAGGGAAAGGAGACCATGCTGCAGGGTGAACGGGTGCAGGCCGATCAGGGGGATGCACCCTAACACCACACCTTGGACGGCCACTGTCCGGATACAAAAGGCAAGCCGACTGCTGCCCAAAAGCGTCAGATTGGTCAGCACCAGGAGAAAAAGGAGGAGTGACATCAGAGTCAGCATACTCGCCTCCGGGGGTGCGGGATAACGACACAGAGCGCACGACCACAGCAAAAGACAAAATTCATTGTGCAAACTCCAGAAACAGGGCCAGACCGGCAAAGACACCGGCGCCGATTAACAGTTGCGGCACCCGGATCAATCGCAAACGAGCCATCGAAGATTCAACCAGCCCGACCAGTACTCCCAAAATAACCATTAACAACAGAAAAAAGGGCAGCCATAGAGGACTGGAACCGGACGGCACCAGGACGGAGGTGATAATGGCGGCCATAAGCCATATTTTCAACGCCGCTGCGTATTCAATCATGGCCAGGTCCGGGCCGCTGTGATCCAGAATCATCACCTCATGGATCATGGTCAACTCAAGATGTGTTGTTGGATCGTCTACGGGGATACGGGCATTCTCCGCTAAAAAAACCAGAAAAAGTGCGAC
This sequence comes from Desulfobulbaceae bacterium, assembly GCA_026986885.1. Next base: position 3,163 of record JALSNT010000603.1, on the reverse strand, counting down.
CAGGATAAGGAGAAGCGACGGGGCGGCATGCAGCCAGTGTTCGACGGTAATTTGCTGCAGCATACCGGTCAGAGACAGAGCGCCGGTCATTTTGGCCAGCCCGGCCATGGCCAGAAAAAAAGCCGGTTCCGCCAGAGCTGCAAAAAATGCCTCGCGGCTTGCCCCCATGCCCTCAAAACTGGAACCGGTATCGAGGGCGCCTAACATGGTCACGAAACGTCCCAGTCCCATCAAATAGGCAAGGAGTACAAAATCACCCTGAAAATGAACCAAGGCCGGGAGTGAACCCAGAGGCACTAGCAGGATACAGCAGAGGAAAAGGGCCACATTGACGACAGGCACCAACTGTACCATTCCCGAGGACACGTCACTGTAGACAACTCCTTTCTGCAGCAACCGGCCAAGATCAAAATAGGGCTGCAATAACGGCGCTCCCCGGCGGCCGGCAAAGACAGCCTTGCTGCGGTTAATGACGCCCGGCATCAGCGGTGCCAGTGACAGCGTAAGGAGTACGGTGACAAGGCTCATAACCAACCTCCGGCAAGAGCGGTCAGGAGGAGAAACAGGGTTGCGACAATATAGAGGATATAGAGCTGAACCCGGCCATGCTGCATCCAGCGTAACAGGCCAAGAAATTTAGCAATCCCGGAAAAAAGAGGGGTAAAACAAAACCGGGTCAGGGGATCGGGTGTACTGCTGTGCAAACCAATCCGGGCAGGAAAGAATTCTCCGGGGACCGCACCTTCCACCCGGCTATGCAGAATGGTATCAAAAAAGAGGGTGATCGACCTGGCAAAGGAAGATGCCGTGTACTGCATCCGGGCGGCATCAGGATAAAGATAACCGCAGCCCCAGGTAGGCTGCCGGCATACTGTGCGCTGCCGCAGCAGAAAAAAACGAATCAGCGCCGTCCCCAGCGAGAGAATTATAACCCCGCCGCCGACCAGAGAGATAATGGTCAGTCGGCCGACTGCACCGACAAAGGGAGGAGACGGAGAAAGGGATGCGGGTAACAGTACGGCAAGTGGATAGCGGACAAGATCAAAAAAATAGGGTGCCGCCAGGCCGATACCGCAACAGGCTGCGGCAAGGACAAGCATGGGCAGGTACATGGCAGGGCCGGTTTCTCCGGCCTTTGCCGCAGGCGTCGAACGCGGACTGCCTAAAAAAATAATGCCACAGGCCTTGACGAAACAGGCTGCCGCAAGGCCACCGATCAGGGCCAGCCCTGCAAGCGTCAGCAACAGAGGCCAGGCAGCAGCCGCAGACGCAACAGTCTGCCCCTGGAATGCACCAAAATAAATCAAGAATTCACTGATAAAACCGTTCAAGGGCGGCAAACCGCAGATGGCGGCAGAGCCGATCAAAAAACAGAGGGCGGTTATCGGCATTCTCTTTTTCAAGCCACCGAGTTCATCTATCTCCAGGCTTGTGCATTGCTGCTGAATGGATCCGGCCCCGAGGAAGAGCATCCCCTTGAAAATCGAATGGTTGAGTACATGCAGCAGGCCGCCGGCAAGTCCGAAAACGGCAACGACCGGTCTGCCCAGGCTGATACCGATCATCCCCACCCCCAGTCCCAGAAGAATGATCCCGATATTCTCCACACTGTGATAGGCCAACAGCCGCTTGAGGTCATGCTGGGCCAGGGCGAACAACACGCCGAGGACCCCGGAAGATACCCCGGCAAGGACCAGGACCATTCCCCAGGCAAACACCGGCCCGCCAAGCAGTTGAATGGAACGAAGAATGCCGTAAATGCCCATCTTGATCATCACGCCCGACATATAAGCGGATACATGGCTGGGTGCTGCCGGATGCGCCTCGGGCAGCCATACATGCACCGGCAGGATACCGGCCTTGACGCCGAATCCGATAAAGGCAAGGGCAAAAAGCAGATGACGCAGGCCTGGAGAAAGGAGTTGCGGCTGGAAGGTGACAAAATCGAGGGAATGACCGCTGGTACCCAGCAATAGGAAAAAAAGCAGCAACAGAATACCGCCGAGATGACCGGCAACCAGGTATATCCAGGCAGCGTGCCGGGCGGTTTTCTCCCGATCATGGAAAAGCACCAGGAAAAATGGAGCCAGCGACATTACCTCCCAGGCCACCATGAATGACAACCCGTTCCGGGTCAGCAGGACCAGTATCATGCCAACCGCCAGCAGGTTGTAAAAGAACCAGTGTATGCCGTGCCAATGCCCCTCTTGACGATAATGGCGCATGTATGCACCGCCATACAGGGCAAAAAGAGGTCCCAGCACAACAACCGGCAGGAGAAAAAAAGCGGACAGGGGATCAAGGACAAGCTCAAGAGGTCCTGCCACCATTGACCAGGGAAGGGCTGCAGCAATATTGTTTCCGGAAACAAGAACCATAAACACTGGTTTCGCCGCCGATAACAGAGCACCCGTCAAACCGGCCAGAGCCCACAGCGCAGAGCGAGTTTTACTGCGACCATCAAGAAGAGCGGCAAGGCCACCGATAAACGGCAGAATTAAAAGCCAAAACAGTGGTGACATCCCTATTGCCCAATAAGCTGCATATACATATTTTTAACAGTCCATTTCAAAGTACGGATATTCCCTGCCGGCAGGCCCGGCATCTGAGACGAATTCTGGAGATATATCTATCGACAGCATTTGTCAAGTCTTATCCCGCTTCAATGAGCAGTATGACCGAATCCTAAGTTGAGGTGAATCATAATTTCGGGACAAGACCATAACAGACGCTGCAAGGCAGGGGCCAACAATATTGTCCACGATCGTTTCAAGAGAAAACCCATATTTTAAGATAAAAACAACTATTTTTAAGGACGGTATTTCTCCTTATCCCCAGCAACGATACACTAAAAAAATCGACTTTGCCGGTAATCGGAGGAGCGAACTCCATGGAAGGTTACCTCTCCTGATTCCAGGTAACAATCATGCGACTTTGTAGCACAATCTCTCCTTGGCCCTAAAAGGAGAACACGGTATTTTCAGGTAAAAAATTGATGGCCGGCGCTGGACAGCGCAATCCTCATTTCTCTCTTCCTTCAGCATGAAAACGAGTCCGGAACATACCGATAATTCAATAATTTTTATAAATTAAACAAAAAACATTTCCCTTGACGCAATAGATAAAGAGCGCTATCAGACCAGCCTTATGTGTATTTGTTTAT
>JALSNT010000602.1 GCA_026986885.1 Desulfobulbaceae bacterium | reverse complement strand
AGAAAATTAAAAAAAATGGGGGGAATGACGTGAGAAGAATTGGAATACAAAAGATTATCCTTGGTACGGCCGCACTCTGTATGCTGGCCCTTCCCGTGCAGGCCGGAACCATAAAGGTCGGTGCTATTTTTGCGGTAACCGGCGGCGCGTCCTTTCTCGGCGGTCCCGAGGCCCGTTCCGCAGAGATGGTGGTTGATGAGATTAACAAGGCCGGTGGTATTAATGGCGATACAATAGAGTTGATCATCAAGGATTCCGGTGCCAATCCGGAAAAGGCTATTTCCTTTGCCAAGCAGCTGATTGAAGAGGAAAAAGTTCTGGCCATCATCGGACCCTCCACCTCCGGTGAGTCGATGAAGATCAAAAAAATCGCCGAGCAGGGCAAGACTCCGCTGATTTCCTGTGGTGCGGCCGAGGTGATTGTCAACCCGGTTGCAAGCTATGTCTTTAAAACCCCGCAGAAAGATTCCTTTGCGGTCAAGAAGATCTACGGTGAGATGAAAAAACTGGGTATTCACAAGATCGCCGTTGTTGCCGGCAACACCGGTTTTGGTAAGGCCGGTAAGGCCCAGCTGGTGAAAATAGCCCCGGAATTCGGGATTGAGGTTCTTGCCGCCGAGACCTACGATAAGAAGGCGACCGATCTCTCCGCTCTGGTGGCCAAGCTGATGGCTAATAAAGACATCCAGGCCGTGGTCAACTGGTCCATCGTTCCCGCTCAGGCCATTATCGCCAAGAATATGCGTCAGGCCGGCTGGCAGGTGCCCCTGTTCCAGAGTCATGGCTTTGGTAATATCAAGTACGTTGAAGCCGCCGGTGTTGCCGCTGAAGGAATTATCTTTCCTGCCGGTCGCCTGCTGGTTGCCGATGCCCTGCCGGATTCCGATCCGCAGAAGGCATTGCTCATGAAGTACAAGGCTGACTATGAAGGCAAGTACAAAGAGGCAGCCTCTACTTTCGGTGGTCACGGTTATGATGCCATGACTATTCTGGCCCAGGCCATAAAAACTGCGGGCAATGACCGGGCCAAGGTTCGTGATGCGATTGAAAACCTGAAGAATTTTCCCGGAACCGGCGGTGTGTTCAACTTCTCTCCTGAGGATCACAACGGCCTTGATATCAATGCCTTTGTCATGCTGACCGTAAAAGACGGCAAGTTTGTTCTCTACGACGGAAAATAAGCACTGTCTAAAACGGGCGGGCCAATGGCCCGCCCGTTTTTTTTCAGTTCCTCTTGTCTATCGGTGTCGCAAAAGTCCTCACCACTGACGGCGGTGAAATTATAACCTGGTGTTTCATGGTTCCCGCTGGAAAACACATAACGATAACCGTCGCAGACGGGAAACTTTAAACCCGAAACCCGAAACCCTTTTTATCTTCATGACCTCCACCCTGTTTCTCCAATACCTTTTTGCCGGTATTACCTATGGCGTCATCTATGCTATTGTCGCCATCGGTTTCAATATTATCTACAATACCACAGGTATAATCAATTTTGCCCAGGGTGAATTCGTCATGCTTGGCGGCATGATTTCCATATCACTGCTGCAGGTGCTCCCT
>JALSNT010000601.1 GCA_026986885.1 Desulfobulbaceae bacterium | reverse complement strand
CTCCTTTTGGGCTAAACCATGCTCCATGAAAAAAGAGAGCAGGGAGGCAAGCTTTTGCCGACGGCCGGTAAAAGAAAAGTCCGAGTAACGGGGAATATCCGATGGTTGGCCGGTTGCAGCCAACAGAGAGGGCAGCTCCTGCAGCCCTGCGGTCAGGATGGCCGCTCCGGAAAACAGATCGCTGATAAAGGAATTTGCCTGCTCTACCTGTCTGTTCAGGCCTGCCGCGGTGGGTTCCCCCTCTGTCAGCAGGATTACCCGACCGGCTCCAACAGCAAGCAGAAAAAGAAAGTGCATGCAGGAGAGCGTTTCAATACCTGGATGCACCAGAAAAAAGGTTCCTTTATAGGTAGTGTTTTGCTTCAGCCACCAGAAGTTATGGAGCAGATCTTCATTACCGATAACAATTGTAGCGCCGGGCGGCAGGGGGATATCGCGGAAATACTCGACGAAATGGGGATCGGAAAAACGAAGCGTCTGCATGGCACCGGTGGGACAGAGAGCAACACAGTTGCCGCATTCGACACAGCGTTCCTGGTCGACATGGATGCCTTTTTCGTCTTTTTGAATGGCACCGTGCCTGCAGGCCTGCAGGCAACGGTTGCAGCCCTGATCAAGTCTGCCGATGTACTGGCATAGCGCCTGGTCACAAACTATGGTTTCATCAATTCGACATCCACAGATGGAGGCAAAGAGGCGGGCAATGTTTTCTTCTTTGTAGATATGATCAACGTTGTCCGGATGGTCGATATCCACCCCGGCGAGCAGCAGGAGGGCCGGGGTACGCAGGGTCTGTTTTGCCACGCCGTAGAGATCTATCGCCTGTTGCGGGCAGGCCTGCACACATTTTTTACAGAAGCTGCACCCGGTAAGATCAAGAAAGAGGTGTTCATCTATGCACTGTTCCGGACAAATGGGGCCGCATGCACCGCAATAGGTACAGCTTGCATGGTCAATGGGCGTCCGGGTGAGAAAATCAAGGCGTAACCCTCCACGTTCCGCATGCACGCGCAGTTCTTCGGCTGTGGCAATATGGGGGGCAACACCTCTGGTCAGTAAAGGTTCTATTTCCAGTACGCCGCCATAGGTGTCCAGAAAGCGGTTGATGTCGGTTGCTGTCGTACCTATAACAACGACCCGAGGATTTATTTCTTTAATAAAGCTGCGAAAATTGATTCTGTTCAGTCTACCCATCTCGGCCACGGCAATGTCCGCGAGATGCCGGTCGGAAAAATCGCCCAGATCGCCGTTAAGCTGTAAGGTCGGGGAAACCGGCGCCGGAGAATCGGTGATCAGGGTGGAAAAGCCGCCGACGAGAAAGGATTTTCCCTCGGGAAGATCAGGGGAAGCTGCTGTGGCAGGATGCAGGTGCAGGGGGTATCGGGCCAGGCTCGGCCTGCCGTTACCATCATAATGTAAAATATATGATTGGAACCCGTTCTGCATGGTGAGAAATCTTTTAACCCTGGATCGAAATGATTTCAAACGCGTCCTTGGCTACCCCGATGAAAAAAGGCATGTAAAAATATTTGAATTTTTACAGGAGACCTTTTTTTTCATCTGTGG
>JALSNT010000600.1 GCA_026986885.1 Desulfobulbaceae bacterium | reverse complement strand
CCGGCCGACAGGGCAAACCGGTTACCAGGAAATTTCCCGGGCAATCACCGGCCGGATCTAACGAATTATGAAACCCGAATCATCCCGTATCCGTCTTAAACCAGCCGGCCTGCAAATTATTTATGTCTTTCTGCCGGCCGCCGGTGCAATCAGCCTGTTGCTCATCTTTTTTAACTTTTCACCCCTGGCCATTGTCCGGGCCATGGCTGTCGGCTCCCTGACCTCATGGCTCAAATTTTCTCAAGTACTCTCCATCTGGGTACCGCTTCTGCTCTGCTCCAGCGGCCTGCTCTTTACCTTTCAGGCCGGGCTGTGGAACATCGGCATTGAAGGACAGGTGGTCATCGGGGCTATTGCCGCCACCATTATTCTGCGTGCTAACCCGGCATCCCTGCCCCCCATGCTTACCCTTGTCTTGGCAATGATCGCCGCCTGCATGGGCGGAGGTCTCTGGGGGCTGCTGGCCGGCATTCTGAAAAATAAAGGCGGTGTCAATGAAATTTTCGGCGGCCTCGGTCTCAACTTTGTTGCCCAGGGAATTATCCTCTACCTTATTTTCGGCCCCTGGAAACGGGCGGGTATCGCCTCCATGAGCGGTACCGATATCTTTGCCCGCAATCTATGGCTGCCGACCCCCATGGGCTGGCGGGTAGCACCGACGGCGCTTGTTATCGCCATGCTCGCCTTTTTCTTCACGTGGCTGCTGCTCGGCAGAACCCGCTTCGGCCTGCGGGTCAAGGCCGTGGGCCTCAACCCCAGGGCCGCCCGCCTCTTTCATATCCACCCCGATCGCTACGGCATGCTTGCCATCATTATCGGCGGCGGCCTGGCCGGGCTGGCCGGCGGCCTGCAGGTCACCGGCGTCTATCACCGCCTCATCCCTGCAGTATCAAGCGGTTACGGATATCTGGGATTACTGGTTGTCATGCTTGCCGGTTATAAAGCACTGCCTGTTCCCCTGATCACCCTGTTCTTTGCCTGGCTGGCAGCCGGTTCCATCCAGCTGCCGATCATGCTGCAGATCGATTCTTCCCTGTCCGGCGTCATCCAGGGTGCCTGCGTCCTCAGCGCCCTGCTGGTTAACGGCATACACAACCGGAGACAGAGCTGATGGCTGTTACAACAGGTGTTTTTCTGGCCGGCATTGCCTCCTCGGCCGCTCCTCTTGTCCTGGCATCCCTGGGAGAAACACTGACTGAAAAATCAGGCATCATCAATTTATCCCTGGACGGCACCATCCTTCTCTCGGCCATGGCCGGTTTTGTGGTCGCGGCCCGCACAGGTTCCCCGGCCATCGGCTTTGCCGCTGCTGCCGGAGCCGGTATGCTTTCATCCCTTGTTCTTGTGATTATCAGCATATATCTTGGTCAGTCGCAGGTGGCGGTCGGCTTTGCCCTGACCTTTCTCTGCCGTGATCTGGCCTATTTCCTGGGCGCACCTTTTGCCCGCACCCCCGGCCCCCAGTCAGCCATTATCCAGGTACCACTGCTGGCCGACCTCCCGGTCATCGGCCCCCTGTTTTTCCAGCATTCACTTATTGTCTACAGCAGCTTTGCGGCCATTCCCCTTATCTGGCTGTTTATGTACCGGACCCCCCAGGGCCTTATTCTGCGGTGCGTGGGAGAAAACCCGGAAGGCTGCTGGGCCCGTGGTATTCGCCCGAAAATGATCCAGACAATCTACACCCTGATCGGCGGCGCCCTGGTAGGACTGTCGGGTGCCGCCTTTTCCCTGGCAGTCAAGCCGGGATGGGGACGACCGCAGGGCTGCGAAGGCATGGGCTGGATTGCTCTGGCCCTGGTTATCTTCGGCGGCTGGCATCCCCTGCGGGTTGCGCTTGGCGCCTATCTCTTCGGCTTCCTGCAAATGTCGGGAATCTTCCTGCAGGACATCTTCCCCCACATCCCGGCCCAGATTTTCCAGGTAGCGCCCTTCCCGCTTATGATCTTTGCCCTGGTCCTGGTACACTCAGGAAGAAACGCTACGGGAAAGAAGCTGCACCTGCTGCGGATTCTCAGCGGTGATCCACCCGGCGCCCTTGGCAGGAACTATCAACAGTCATAACAAGGCGCTATCCTCCCCGTCAAACAGGGCCGACAGCATTCCCCATAAGGTGTTCAGGAGCCGCCGGGGCATGCTCTCCGTCCATTCATGTTCTTTTCCTCCTCTTTAATATTGCATCCAGGCAAAACTTCATTTATAATTAAAAATTACCGTATTTTTTAACAGCTCGCCTGTCAATGCCTTCCCTGACAGCCGGTTTGATTCTTTCCCGGTATTTCTTTCGCTCCGCCTCTTTTGCTTCGGAGCCTCCGAACATATCGGAACAACTGTCTCAATCAAGGAGGTTTACATGTTAATCAAAGACTGGATGGCAACGGCTGTACTTACCGTCGATGCCAACACTTCCGTGATGCGGGCCACCCGGATCATGAAAGAAAATAATATACGGCGTCTGCCCGTTCTGTCCCAGGGTAAACTTGCCGGTGTTGTCACCGACCGCGACCTGAAAGAGGCCTCCCCCTCCTCTACTTCCAATATGGATATCCACGAGATGTATTACTTACTCTCGGAGATGAAAATCAAGGATGTCATGACCGACAAATGTATATCGCTGCACCAGGATGATACCCTGGAAAAGGCAGCTCTGATCATGCTGAAGGAAAAAATATCCGGCATCATGATTCTTGATGATGAGGATAATCTGGTCGGCCTGCTCAGTGAAACCGATATTCTCCGGGGCTTTATCCACGCAACAGGTATCCAGGACGGAGCCGATCAATACGTCATCGACATGCCCGATATCAGTGGTTCCGTCACCAGAGTTATTGATATCCTCAGACACTACAATGCCAGGGTCATCTCCATTCTTACCTCATTTAACGATGCGCCGCCGGGGGGAAAACGTGTGGCCATCCGTATAACCATGGATGACGACAAACTGGCCGACTTTGAAGAAGATGTGTCCAAACTTGAACACTATACCATTGTCTCACACAACAAGGACGAATTACAGAATCTGCCTTCCAAAAAATAAGGCTGCAGGTAAAAAAAAATATTGGACGGCAGAAGATTGCCGGCAAATGACAACCCACCCCGAGTAAGGAGAACGCTTTATGTCAAGAAAAATGGTCACTATTGATGGAAACCAGGCATGCACCCATGTCGCCTATGCAACCTGTGAAGTCATCACCATCTACCCGATCACCCCATCCTCACCCATGGCTGCCGAGGCCGATGCCAAGGCCAATGCCGGCCAGAAAAATATCTGGGGATCAATCCCGGTTATATCCCAGATGCAGTCGGAAGGAGGCGTTGCCGGTTCGCTGCATGGCTCCCTGTTAACGGGTGCCCTGTGTACAACCTTTACCGCCTCCCAGGGGTTGTTGCTGATGATTCCCAATATGTACAAAATCGCCGGGGAACTAACACCGACGGTATTTCACATTACAGCCCGTTCCCTGGCAGCGCAGGGACTGTCGATTTTCGGCGACCATGGCGACATCATGGCCGCCCGCCAGACCGGCTGGGCCGCCCTGTGTTCACAAAACGTCCAGGAAGCCCAGGACATGGCCCTGATCTCCACCCAGGCTACCCTGGCTTCACGCATACCGTTCATGCATTTTTTTGACGGATTCCGCACCTCGCATGAAATCCAGAAAATGGAGCAGCTCAGTTTTGACGACATGCGGGAAATCATAGACGAAGATCTGGTCATAGAGCATCGCCAACGGGCTCTGACACCAGACCGGCCGTCCATGTCGGGAACGGCCCAGAACCCGGATGTTTATTTCTCCGGCCGGGAAACGGTTAATAAATATTACAATGCGGTACCGTCCATCGTTCAGAAAACCATGGACAAATTCGCCGCCCTCACCGGCCGGCAATATCACCTCTTTGATTACCACGGCGCACCGGATGCCACCGATGTCATCGTCATCATGGGATCCGGCGCTGAGACGGTGGCCGCAACCATAGACTATCTCGCCGCCCAGGGCCGCAAACTGGGCATGGTCATCGTCCGCCTCTATCGTCCCTTTGATGCCGCCGCCATGGTCAATGCCCTGCCGGCAACCGTTGAGCGGATTACGGTACTCGATCGAACCAAAGAACCCGGAGCCATTGGCGAGCCCTTGTATCTTGACGTCCGCGCTGCCATCGGCGAGGCCATTGAGGCCAACCCGACCCTGTTCATGCCCCTGATCCTGGCCGGTCGATACGGCTTGGGCTCTGCTGAATTCAACCCGGCCATGGTCAAGGCCGTCTATGACAACATGGCGGCCATGGCTCCTAAAAATCATTTTTGCGTCGGCCCGCACGATGACGTTGCCTTTACCAGCCTGGACTATGACAACTCATTCAATATCGAAGGCCAGGATGTCTACCGCGCCTTGTTTTTCGGCCTCGGTTCCGACGGCACCGTCGGCGCCAACAAAAACACTATCAAAATCATCGGCACGGAGACCGACAACTCCGCCCAGGGATACTTTGTCTACGACTCCAAGAAATCGGGTTCCATGACCGTCTCCCATCTCCGTTTTGGTAAAAACCAGATCGAGGCTCCGTACCTGATCAACAAGGCCAACTTCGTCGCCTGCCATAATTTCAGTTTTCTGGATCATTATGACATGCTGGCCAACCTGGAAGACGGCGGTATTTTCCTGCTGACCTCCCCCTATCCGAAAACCAAGGTCTGGGATCACTTGCCGGCCAGGGTGCAGAAACAGCTTATCGACAAAAAAGCCAAATTCTACATCATAGATGCCATCAAGCTGGCCGAAGCCCTCGGCCTGGGAGCTCGCATCAATATGATCATGCAGACGGCATTTTTCCTGATCTCCGGCATTTTAAAGAAAAACGAGGCCATCAAGGCGATCAAGGATGCGATCAAAAAGACCTATGGCAAAAAAGGCGACAAAGTCGTCAACATGAACTATGATGCCGTTGACGCTGCCGTCAACAACATCGTCCAGGTCAAGACACCTAAAAAAATCACCGGCCATGAACTGCCGCCGACCGTCCCGGACGAGGCGCCCGAATTCGTCAAGGAAGTTACGGCCACGATGATCGAGGGTAAAGGCGACCAGCTGAAAATTTCCCAGATCCCGGCCGACGGTCGCTGGCCCACCGCAACCACCCAGTGGGAAAAACGAAATATTGCCGTTCATGTACCGCAATGGGACCCGGAAACCTGCATCCAGTGCGGACGCTGCTCGCTGGTCTGCCCCCATGCCTGCATTCGGATGAAGATTGTTTCCCCGGCTGACCTCAAGGCCGCCAAGGCAGGTAAATCATTTAAAACGGCCAACGCAGTTGGTAAGGAATTCAAGGGTAAAAAATTTACCATTCAAATCTCCACCCGTGATTGCGTCGGCTGTACCCATTGTGTCCGTGTCTGTCCTGCCGTCAAGAAGGATAAGGATGGTAACAAGACCGACGAATCAGCCCTGAAAATGATCAACAACACCGAGGCCGTTACCAAACGCGAGGCCAAGAACTGGGACATTTTCATGGGATTGCCGGAGGTTGATGCTTCCAAAATCAATCCCGCCACCGTCAAGGGAAGCCAGATGAAACGGGCGTTGTTTGAGTTCTCCGGCGCCTGTGCAGGTTGCGGCGAGACACCCTATATCAAGCTCGTCACCCAGCTCTTCGGCGACCGAATGTTGATCGCCAACGCCACCGGCTGTTCTTCCATCTATGGCGGTAACCTGCCGACCACTCCCTATGCCAAACGGGAAGATGGTCGTGGCCCGGCCTGGTCCAATTCGCTGTTTGAGGATAATGCTGAGTTCGGCCTTGGTATGCGCCAGTCCGTAAATAAGCTTGCGCATCAGGCTGCGGAACTTCTTGATGTGGCTGCCGGCGAAAAAATCATCACCAAAAAATTTGCCCGGGAACTGCTCACTGCTCCCCAGGAGAACGAGGATGAAATCAATGCGCAACGTGAACGCGTCGCCTCGTTAAAGGAAACGCTGACCGCGTCATCATCAATTACAGCCAAACGTCTGTTTCATGTCGCTGATTATCTGGTGAAGAAATCAGTGTGGATATTCGGCGGTGACGGCTGGGCGTATGATATCGGATATGGCGGACTGGACCACGTTCTTGCTTCGGGTGAAAACGTCAATGTCCTGGTTCTGGATACCGAGGTATACTCCAACACCGGCGGCCAGATGTCAAAATCCACCCCGCGTGCCGCAGTGGCCCAGTTTGCCGCCGGCGGCAAGAGAATGCCTAAAAAGGACATGGGCATGATCTTTTCCACCTACGGTAATATTTATATCGCCAGGGTATCTCTTGGTGCCAATCCGCAGCAACTGGTCAAGGCGGTCAACGAGGCGGAGGCCTACAACGGCCCGTCCCTCATTATCGCCTACGCCCACTGTATTAACCACGGTATCAACATGGCGACCGCCCACGAACAACAGAAAAAAGCCGTTGCCTGCGGGCACTGGCCGCTTTATCGCTACAATCCGATGCTTGAGGATGAGGGTAAGAATCCGCTTATTATCGATTCGAAAGAACCGACGATCTCCTTTGCGGATTACGCCCTGGGCGAAAACCGTTATCGAATGCTGAAAATGACCAACCCTGAAATGGCCGATCAACTCATGGAAGAATCACAAAAAGATGTTGAAAAGGCATGGAAGGCGTTAAAAGGTCGCTTTAAGGCCCTGGAAGTGGATTAATTCTCGATTTCCCAGGTAACAACAAAGCCCTGTCGGCAGGTATGCCGACAGGGCTTTTTCTTTTTTCGGAAGATACGACTACGGCGCACAAATTCAAAAAAAGTTACCAACGGCTGTAGGGATGCCGGCAAAGCGCGGAATTAAAGTAGCGGTAATCGCCACTGACCTCTCTGCCAACCCAGGGAGGCTTAATAATATATTGATTTTCCGTCTCCAATTCAACCTCGGCAACAACCAGTCCTCTATTTGCACCTAAAAACTCATCAACCTCCCAGATGAATCCCTGATAGGAAATTGTGTACCGATATTTTTCAATTATCGGTTGCTTACAGATCGTATCAAGCATTATTTCCGCATCCTTTACCGGTAATGGATATTCAAATTCCATTCGCCGAATACCGACTGTCGCACTTTTAATGGTCAAGAAGGCCTTATCACCGGCAACCCGAATTCTCACTGTTTGTTCTTTTGTCGAACAGAGATATCCCTGCCGATAGAGAACTCCTGTATTTCCCTGTTTCCA
>JALSNT010000599.1 GCA_026986885.1 Desulfobulbaceae bacterium | reverse complement strand
AAATTTTTTAGCCAGCCGGCGCGCATCTTTACGGTATTCAAATGATCCGACCTGGACGTAAAAGCGCCCGGCATCAAAATTTTTATGCCGTAGATAAAGAACCGGCTTCGGCACAGGGGCTTTGCCTGTGGCTGCTGTTTTTATCTCTTGTGCGCGGACGGCCTCGCCCAGGGCGGTGATCCGTATCCTGGCCGTTCCCTTGTTGACCATGCCGATGTCCTTTGCCGCCGCATAGCTTAGATCAATAATGCGATTCTTGACAAATGGACCCCGGTCATTGATCCTGACCACGGTTGTTTTGCCGTTATCCAGATTTTTTACCAGCAGCATGGTGCCCATGGGCAGAGTTTTATGGGCCGCTGTTTTCCCATACATATTGTAGGTCTCGCCGTTGGATGTTTTTCGGCCGTGAAAGGGCTTGCCGTACCAGGAGGCAATGCCGCTTTCCCGGTACCCTTCGGCATTGGGAACCGGGTAATAGGTCCTGCCGCTGATGACATAGGGCCGCTGGGTGGCCCTGCCCGGACGTTTCCGTTCATGGGGGCCGGGGGTTATATGGGGTGGCCCGCAACTGCTGACAAGCAACAGCAGGCCCAGGAAAAACGGCAGGAGGTGGAAACTCTTACTCATGATCGGTTTTTTTCCCCTTGTTAAGAAGATCCTTGAAGCGATCCAAATAAAAGAGACCGGCCGGTCCCGTGGTATGGGGGGTATAAGGAAGAAAGCCGTCATTCCTGCCTGTCAGGTTGTCAAAGATAACCTTCCCCTCGCTGTCGACAGCCGAGAGATGCAGGTTGAGAATCGGGCGAAATACTTTAATTACACCATCTCGGTCCCGGCGAACGATGACCGTTGCCCACCGTCGTTGACCAAAGCCTTTGTACCATATTCCTCTGCGAATTCTACCGGTTATGCCGTCGGGCATGGTCGGGTCGAGTTCATCTTCATCGCTATTGAGGTTATGCTCAAGAAGTTGTTCAACCCAGGAGCTTGCCTGGACGGTTAATCGTTCCATCATATCAAAATCATCGGTTTCACTGCGCAGCAGATAGGTGGCATTATCATAAAAACTCCACTGGGCGTGACATACCTGGCAACTCACCTTACTGCCGTATTTCTTATGGGCGGGATGCTGCAGCATGGGGACTTTATGCGTTGTGCCGTTATGGTCAATGAAGATCCGCTGCCCGTTCTTCATGGCGAGCCCCTGGATGACCGGAGAAGGACTGCCCGCTTTTCCCCGACCATGGCAACTGAGGCAGGTAAGCCTGTGCTCCGATGTTTTTTGTTTTTGTTTTTGTTTTATTCCCTGTCCTGCCTGCATTTCCGGTAAATTATGACAATCTATACATATTAAACCCTTTTGCTGGTGGATATCAGGGACAAGGTCATGGACTTCTACTCCGTAGGGGCGCAGATAGGGTTCAGGCGTTGCATACGGTGTTCGGTATTCCCAGTTGAAATCATGTTCAAACTGGCCGTAATAATCAGCTCCGACATGGTTGCTGTAATGGCAGCTTATACATTGCCAGTCACCAGGAGCTTTCAGGAAACGGTGGCTCTGCAGCCTGC
>JALSNT010000598.1 GCA_026986885.1 Desulfobulbaceae bacterium | reverse complement strand
GCTGACGGATATCCGCATCAATTTTCAAGGATTTGACGTCTATGACACGGAACCCGTCAAACAGCCGGATCTCTTTGCCTCAAGGCCGATTATTGTTTACGGTAAATACCGGGGAAATCCCCGCGGCGAAATCGTTGTCACCGGCGCCTCGGGCACGGGCCCGTATGAACAGCGCATCCGGGTGGAAAATACTGCGCCGGACAGCGCCAATGCACCCCTGCGCTATCTCTGGGCCAGAAAAAAAATCTCCCGGATCTCCGACTTCAACCCTGCCAAAGATGAAGAAACAAAGGCGGAAATCGCCGCCCTCGGCCTGACCTACAACCTGCTGACAACGGAAACCTCCTTTATAGCGGTCTCCGATCAAATACGAAACCCGGACTCCCGGGCAAAGGATGTCAAACAACCGCTGCCCCTGCCGCTGCATGTCTCCAACCTTGCCGTCGGCAGCCGTTCCGTGCCTGAACCGGAACTCTACCTGCTGCTCCCGGCGCTGCTGCTCATTTGGGGGCTGAAAAAAAGAAAGATGCGGGGAGAGGAGAGACTGTCATGAAAAATATTACCAATCCGATATTTCCCGCCTGCAGCTTACTGCTTGCCTACGGACTGAAGAGTTATTTCAGCAGGGCAGACGCTGCGCAATTGAGCTGGATGCTCAAGCCGACGGCATCCCTGGTGTCGATGGCCACTGGTATAAGATTTCACATGGAGCCGGAACTTGGATTTGTCGATTCCGGTCATACCCTGATAATCGCCCCCGGATGCGCCGGGGGCAACTTCATGGTGATCGCCCTGCTGCTGGTCGCCTGGACAGGCATCAGCAGAACACGGGCCATCCGGGAAAAAACCGTATGGCTGCTGCTCAGTCCGGTCATTGCCTACTGGGCGACCATTGCCGTCAACAGCATACGGGTGATCCTGTCCATCTATTTGTACCGGGCGCCGATCTATTCGACCCATGTCACCCGGGAAGGTGTCCACAGGCTGGCAGGAGTGATTATCTATGTCAGCGGCCTCTACCTTATCCAGGGTCTGATTAAGCGCCTGCTGTACTTGTCCGGCCGGCGCCGTTTGCCGGCTGCTCAATTCCAGGCACGCTCGGACAACTGTCAACCTATCCTATGGTATCTTCTGATCGTCATTGTCGTGCCGCTGCTCAACCATCCAGCCTCTCTCCTGTCTTCCCTGTTTCTGGAACACTGCGCAAGCGTCGCCCTTGGCTGTCTGGTTGTCCTCCTCTTCTTTGCCGGGCACACAATCATTTTGCGCAAGTCCCGGGAACCGCAATAGTGGGAATTGCAATCTCAAACCGATTACAGTAAAAAACAGTGAAGGATGGATAAAAAAAACAGATCATCCAATCACCAACCATACCCATGAAAGCAACCCAAACAAAACCTTTCATCCTCATTGTGGAAGATGAGCCGTCCATCGTCGATACGATCCGGTACACCCTGGAGACCGAAAACTTTCTGACCGCATGCGCGGGCAGTGGTGAAGAGGCCCTTGCCGTGCTGGCAACAGAGCCGGTTGACCTTGTTGTTCTGGATGTGGGATTACCCGATCTCAACGGTT
>JALSNT010000597.1 GCA_026986885.1 Desulfobulbaceae bacterium | reverse complement strand
CCGGTACTGGAACGTAATCCTGAGTATCGGCAGCAGGCGGTCCTTGAGCGAATCACCGAACCGGAACGGGTTATTCTCTTTCGGGTGCCGTGGATGGATGATCAGGGACAGGTACATGTCAATCGGGGGTTCCGGGTGGAAATGAACTCGGCCATCGGCCCGTATAAAGGGGGACTCCGTTTTCATCCCTCGGTAACCCTTTCCATTATTAAATTTCTTGCCTTTGAACAGGTGTTTAAAAATTCCCTGACCACGCTGCACATGGGCGGCGGCAAAGGCGGATCAGATTTTAATCCCAAGGGACGGACAGATGGTGAGGTGATGCGTTTCTGTCAGGCCTTTATGGCGGAATTGTCTCGTCATATCGGCCCTAATACCGATGTGCCGGCAGGGGATATCGGCGTCGGTGCCCGCGAGATCGGCTTTCTTTTTGGTATGTATAAAAAACTGCGCAATGAATTTACCGGGGTGCTGACCGGTAAAAGCCTGGCCTGGGGCGGCAGCCTGATTCGGCCGGAGGCTACGGGTTACGGCGTGGTTTATTTTGCCTCGGAGATGCTGGAACACGTGCAGGATTCCATTGAAGGCAAGACCTGTCTGGTCTCCGGTTCCGGCAATGTTGCCCAGTATACCTGTGAAAAGATATTGCAGTTAGGCGGCAGGGTGGTGACCCTGTCCGATTCCTCAGGATATGTCTTTGATGAAGAAGGAATTGATCAGGAAAAACTCGAGTTTGTCAAGCAGCTGAAAAATATCAGGCGAGGCCGTATTCGCGAGTATTGTGATCAGTATCCCCATGCGGTTTATACCGAGGCCGATCCTGAAAGGGGTTACAATCCGCTCTGGACGCATAAGGCCGATTGCGCCATGCCGTGTGCCACCCAGAATGAAATTAACGAGCAGGATGCAAAGAATCTGGTTCAGGCCGGGGTTCGACTGGTTTGTGAGGGCGCAAACATGCCCTCAACCCCAAGTGCCATAAATATTTTTCTTGAGGAAGGGGTTCTTTATGGCCCAAGTAAGGCCGCCAATGCCGGCGGCGTAGCCGTATCCGGTCTGGAGATGGCGCAGAACTCCATGCGCCTTTCCTGGCCGCGCGAAGAGGTGGAATCGCGGCTGAAGCAGATTATGCACTCGATCCACAACACCTGTATTGATGCTGCCGCTGAGTACGGAATGGCCGGTAATTATATGGCCGGGGCCAATATCGCCGGTTTTGTCAAGGTTGTCAATGCCATGCTCGACCAGGGACTGGTATGATGCGGAAAACAAAAGAAAGGTGGAAGGAGGCATCGGCCTGAAAACGGAAATCAGGTACCATGAGATGACAGGAAATGCATCATTCCTCCGATTCCAGCGCTCTGCGGTGAACCGCAACTTGGGGCGCTCTGCGCCGTTTTACATATGCCTTGCTAAGAAGGAGAAACTATGAAATTAAAAGTAGTGGTACACGAGGCAGAAGAAGGGGGTATTGGGCGGAAGTACCATCCATACCCGGTTGCGGTACCCAGGGAGATTCTTTTGACGAATTGTTGACGAATCTTTATGAAGCTGTTGAAGGCTGTTTGTCGGTGGATGT
>JALSNT010000596.1 GCA_026986885.1 Desulfobulbaceae bacterium | reverse complement strand
ATTTAACTTCAGCTAATTATCTTCCGTCAAATTTCTTCTTGAAATAATCATAGGCGGCATTGATCTCTTTCATCTTCTCTTCGGCAACCCCTTTAAATTCCTCTCCAAGATGGGCCACCTTGTCCGGATGATACTGCATGGACAGCTTACGATAGGCCTTTTTTATCATAACAAAATCCGCACCATTTTCCAGACCGAGCACCGCATAATACCGTTCTTCCGACTGGGCCGCCGTTGCCCTGCTCTGCTGTTGGCCGTACATATATTTTGCTTCGATATTACGAAGATCATAAGAACGAATCTCCAGGAATGCGGCAATACTTCTTGCCTGGCTTAACTCTTCCTGAACAACCGGTTTTTTAAGATAAATGATCTGGTAGATCAGTTCCAACAGGATCAGCCTGCCCTCATAGGCGAACTTCCGTTTAAACTCGGTGAGCAAGGCGTTCATGTCCTCGTCCGCGTTCCGGGCATCTTTGATCAGTTGTTTGACCCAGTACATCTGGTCTTGATCATAATGCAGGTTGTACTGAAAAAAATTGGTCATGGTCGCCAGTTCCGCCTTGGTGAAATGGCCGTCCAACTGAGCGATTTTTACCAGGATATGGACAAGAAGATAGACAAACTGCTTATGGGTTTCACTTTGGGTGGATTCATAGGTAGAAACCCGCCGACGGATATAATAGGAAAAACCGTAAAAGGCGGCGATCAGCAGGAAAAAACCGAACAGACCGGAATAAAAAATAAATCCTAAAAAATTCATCAGGGCGGGAGCGCCGCCGGTGACCAGCAGCAACAGAGCAATGACCAGCAGGCAGCCGCCACAGCCTGGTTGATTATGTCGTCGATATTCCATTGAATCAATAAAGATAGAGTAAGGGAGAAAAAAGAAACGCTCGGTTCAGGAGCAAGGAAAATTCAGGCCGCAACAGGCTCGATCGATTCATTGCTTGATTCTTCAGCAAACAGGGCATCAACGAACTCATGGGCATCGAAATCGCGCAGATCATCCATCTGTTCACCAATACCGATAAATCGTACGGGGATCTGCAACTCACGACAGACATTGGCAACAATACCGCCCTTGGCCGTGCCGTCAAGCTTGGTCAGGGCCAGGCCGGAGACTCCGACGGCCTCGTCAAACATCTTGGCCTGCGATATGCCGTTCTGACCGGTGGTGGCATCAAGTACCAGCAGGACCTCGTGGGGGGCGCCTTCCATCTTTTTGGCAATGACCCGCCTGATTTTTTTCAGCTCCTCCATGAGATTGACACTGGTATGCAGGCGGCCGGCCGTATCAATAATTATGGCATCAAAATCCTTTTTCACGCCGTAATCCAGCCCATCATAAACGACCGAGGATGGATCAGCACCCGGCTTATGGGCAATAATTTCCGTATCTACCCGCTCAGCCCAGATTTTCAACTGATCAATGGCGGCCGCCCGAAAGGTATCAGCGGCTATCAACAGAACCGACTGCCCTGATTGTTTGAATTTATTGGCTACCTTGCCGATGGTAGTTGTTTTGCCGACCCCGTTGACGCCGACGACCATAATAACAAAAGGGCCGGCTTCGGGCAT
>JALSNT010000595.1 GCA_026986885.1 Desulfobulbaceae bacterium | reverse complement strand
AGGAGGTTTTCGTCTTGCCCGCAGTCGTGCAAGAGAACTTGTCGGCGAGGCGGTTGCGGCCCTGGATGTTTTTTCCTCCGGCGAAGAACAGGAAAGCCATGATTTGCTGGTGGCCATTGCCGGCTATATCCTGGCCAGGAAGCAATAGGTGAGAGACCAGGTGAAAAAGATTAACAACATCTGCCTGTTGATTATCATGTCGGCAGTGTTCATCTGTCTGCTGTCATCCTGTCGCTTTTTTATGGCGGATGAGCCTGCCTCGAATCGTCGGACCGTACCGGCAGTACAGAAACCGGCGGAAACGACATCACCGGTTTTTGAAGAGCCGAATATGCCGGAATCAGTGGGTAATATCGGCAAAAAAAACAAGCGGCCGGAATTGTCTGCCGGCCGGGGGAAAAAGATCCTGCCGCGGGTTGCTGTTATTATAGATGATATGGGGTATCACCAGCAGGTCGGCAAGCGTTTGCTGGCCCTTGATATGGATCTGACCTTTTCCTTTCTGCCCGGGGCTCCCTTTACCCGGCAGCAGGAGAAACAGGCATGGGCCGAAGGCCGTGACGTGCTTTTGCATATGCCGATGCAGCCCCATGATCCGGCATTTAACCCTGGTCCGGGTGCCTTGTATCTGAAGTTTTCTCCCCGGCAGATTCGATCCCGGATGGTTGCCGCCCTGGCAAGCGTGCCCCATGCCATCGGCAGTAATAATCACATGGGTTCACGTTTTACCGAGGATCGGGCCGCCATGCATGCAGTGCTGACTGTGCTGAAGCAACGAGGCCTTTTTTTTATAGATTCCTACACCACCGCAGCCTCAACGGGTTTAAATGAGGCCCGCCGGATGTCTATTCCCACAGCCAGGCGAAATATTTTTCTTGATAATGTCCAGAACAAGAAGAAAATATGTCGTCAGCTTGATAAACTTGCGACCCTTGCCGGCAAAAAAGGTTGGGCTATCGGCATAGGTCATCCACACCAGGAGACCTATGAAGCCCTGGCCGACTGCGGGAAAAAACTTCGGTCCAGGGTAAAGATTGTCGGAGTGCATGGATTGGTACGATGATTTTTTCAGCAAATTTTGTATGTGAAATGGTGTGATTATGACTCGATTTGGACTTATTCGTCATGCTCCCAGTATCTGGAACGGTGAGCAGCGTGTCCAGGGACAGCAAAACAGTCCCTTGTCGGAACCGGGCCGGGAAATGGCGACGACCTGGGGTAAGCAGCTGCGAGGTATTCCCTGGGATCGCCTTTTAATCAGTGACCTTGGGCGGGTAAAGGAAACCGGCAAGTTGATCAATGAGAGTTTGCGTTTGCCCATGCATACTGATCCGCGTCTGCGGGAACAGGACTGGGGTGAGTGGTCGGGTTTGCAGTATGATGAATTTCTTGAGCGCCTGGCCGGAGATTTTTCCCGGCAGCAGCAACGGGGCTGGAATTTTCGTCCGCCGGGGGGTGAGTCTCGGCTTGAGGTCCTGGCCCGAAGTCAGGAGGCGTTTAAGGATGCGGCCCGCAACTGGCCGGGAGACAAAATCTTAGTGATCAGTCATGAAGGCGTCCTTAAATGTCTGGTTTACAATATCTGCGGCC
>JALSNT010000594.1 GCA_026986885.1 Desulfobulbaceae bacterium | reverse complement strand
AGTTATCGGCATCTCCTGGTGCTGAAGGGCGAGCCGCCCGGGCTGACAACGGTTCCGCCCCATGATCACCTGGATCTGGATGTCACCGACTTTTATGAGAAATATCTGCAGGTTGATTACCTGAAAGTATTGATGGAACAAGCAGCAGCGGTACTGGCGGAACATCCGGTTAACCGCGAGCGGGTGCGGCAGGGAAAAAATCCGGCCAATTCTCTCTGGTTGTGGGGCGAAGGGAAAAGTCCGGACATGCCGACGCTGTCGGAACGGTTCGGGATCAGCGGCGCTCTTGTTTCAGCGGTTGATCTCCTTAAGGGTATTGGTGTTTATGCCGGGCTTTCAGTGCCGGAAATAAAGGGAGCGACCGGCTATATTGACACCAATTACGCCGGTAAGGTCAAGGCGGCGCTGGCCGCACTTGAAAACGGCGATATCGCTGTTGTTCATCTTGAAGGGCCGGACGAGGCCGGGCACCAGGGAAGCCTTGCCGACAAGGTGCAGGCAATTGAGGATCTGGATGCAAAAATAATTGCCCCGATTTTTCATGAACTCGAAAAAAAGGGGGAATATTTTCGGCTGGTGGTCTGCATGGATCATTATACGCCGCTTTCCATGCGCACCCATGTCGACTGGCCGGTTCCCGTGCTGCTGTATGATTCAACCGGTGTTCCTGCGGCCAGTGGTCGCAGCTACAGTGAAGCCGATGCCGCTGTTGCGGCAAAGGAATCTGGTCTGTCGTTTAGCGGCGGCCCGGAATTTTTCGATTACTTTATCCGGGGCGGGAAGGGATGAGCAATCTGCGGCTGCCCATGGAAGAACCGGTGTTTCAAACCGGTTACCGGGTGATTTACGGCGATACCGATGCCGGAGGTGTGGTATATAATGCCAATTATCTGCGTTTTTTCGAGATCGGCCGCAGTGAGATGATGCGTGCCTGGGCCATGCCTTACCGTGAGATTGAAGAGCAGGGGTTCATCCTGCCGGTCACCGAAACCTATCTGCGTTACAAGGCACCTGCCCGTTATGATGACCTGTTGACCATTGCCGTATCCCTGGGCGAATTAAAAAAGGTTTCCTGCCGGTTTCATTATCGTATTACCCGCAGTATCAATGCAAAAGAGCAACTGCTGGTCAAGGGTTTTACCAATCACGCCTGCGTTGACCGTCAGGGCAGGTTGACCCCACTGCCTCCTGAAATCAGGCAGAGAATAGCCGGGATTTGGGAAGGTGGAAAAGAAAAGAAAAGCAGTGGCAGCCATTGACAAAAAAGAGTCCATGATATATATTGCTGATTGCAACGCGGGGTGGAGCAGTCTGGTAGCTCGTCGGGCTCATAACCCGAAGGTCGGAAGTTCAAATCTTCCCCCCGCTACCAAGTTATTTAAAGGGGTTACGGCAAATATGCCGTAACTCCTTTTTTTGTTGGTATCATTTGCAAAAACGGGGCGCAAGAAACCATGAAATCTCCTGACCGGAGTACCGTCTTACAACTTGAATCCTTGCCCAATATTGGCCCGGCAATGGCTGCTGATCTTCGTGCAGTCGGTATATTAACGCCGCAGGATCTGCGCGAAAAAAACGCTTGGCAACTCTATGCCGA
>JALSNT010000593.1 GCA_026986885.1 Desulfobulbaceae bacterium | reverse complement strand
GAAATCAGAAGGTTCAATATAGTCTTTATCCTGCTCCATATACCGATAATGTCCCCCTTTAATACGTTCGACAAGTTTCAGGGTCTGGATGGAATCCAGGTCGTACACTGGTTTGGCCTGGCCGCAATAAGTGGGCTTGGGATAATCACCGCCTAAAATCAGGAGGTTGCGAAATTTTTGCCGCTGGTAGAGAAAGAGATGACTTTCAATCTGGCTGCGGTTTTTATCTTTCAGAGAAAAATGGATCATCGGCTCCAACCCCATCTTTTGTATCTCTGAACCGATAGCAACCGGGGCCAGAGCCGGATGGCCACCGGCATTATCAGTGATCGACAGCGCCGTGATACGGCCGTCTTTTTCCACCAGGCGGGCAAATTCCAGTAAACGGTCTATCCTTTTGCCACCGGCTCCCCGGCCCGGTACCAGTTCAAAGGTCAAAGTGAATTTTTTCGGATTATGCAATGACTCGGTAAAAAGATCATTTTTATTCGTATTTTTCATATGTTTTGAAAAAGTTTCAGTAAAAAAACCACGGTTATCAGTTGAAACCGCCAAGATGCAGGCAGAGTAGAAGAAGGGTGTAGCTTATGGCGGACAGGCCGGTACTCATGACAACGATACTGCCGGCAAGTCTGCCGTCGCCGTCCATCTGGCAGGCCATGATATAGGTGGCTACAGCCGCCGGGGCACCGGCCATCAGCAGGCCGATGGCAAAGTCAATGGTGGTAACGCCCAGAAAAAACAAAAAGGCCGCTGTAATAAGGGGCATGACAATAAGTTTTATGGTCGTGGCCAGTCCGGCCGTGCCGAGGTCTCCCCGCAGCCGCGCCATTGAAAAATTACCGCCGATGGCAAGAAGAGCAAGAGGCAGGGTCATGCCGCCGGCAATACTGAGCGAACGATCCAGGACGACAGGTATGGGCAGGTGAAAAAAGCTCCAGCAGATGCCGATCAGGGAGGAGAGTATCAGGGGATTGGTTGCCATCTGCCAGGCTGTTTTCCTGTAGTTGATACACTGCTGCTGATGGGGCAGGGTAAGGGCCAGGATGGCAAAAAAATTCAGCACCGGTACCAGGAACCCCAGCAGGATACCGGCCCGGGCCAGTCCCGGGTTACCATAGGCATTATAGACAAGAGCCAGACCGATATAGGCCAGATTGCCCCGGAATGATCCCTGGCAGAAAGCACCGAGGACCTCAGGGGCATAGCCCCGCCGCATCCCATACAGGTAGGAGAGAAGGAAACAGCAGCCTGTGGCTGCGGCAACCCCACCTATCAGCCGCAGGTTAAAGCTGGCTGAAAAATCAGCGCTGCCGATTGTGTGGATGAGGAGGATGGGCAGGCAGACAAAAAATACCAGCCGATTGACCTGACGGAAAAATTCTCCATCGACCAGTTTCGTGCGCCGGATGGCCCAGCCCAGTCCAATGATCAGAAAAACCGGGGCAACGATTTGAATGACATTCCACATAAAGACGAATATATCCAAATACCCTGGGGAAGACCACTAATATATAAGAGCAGGTGTTGCTGGCTGGGAGCTTTCAGGGGGAGCCGGAGTCAAAGTCGTGGCGCAGGAATCTGCTGCCCCCGGGCA
>JALSNT010000592.1 GCA_026986885.1 Desulfobulbaceae bacterium | reverse complement strand
TCTCCTTGAGAATGGTGGGCTCGGAGCTGAAGATCATGTTGACCAGCGGCAGGGTCAGCAGCAGAAGCAGGAGGATGCCGATGCTGGAAAAGATGAGTTGAAATCTCTTCATGGTTGCCGTGGCGTGGTAGGAATTTGCCGGATATTACCTGATTGCCTGTTGCAGCTCTTCAGGCAGCAGTTCGTTTTTCCCGGTGATCCTTACCGGCCACAGGGGCGGCTGACCGTTTTTCTTCATGATGGCGCGACCTGCCGGGCTGAGCAGGAACCGGACAAAGGCGGCGGCCGCTTCCCGGTTGGGCGCGTTTTTACAAATGGTAATACCGTAGACCATGGGTTTTCCCTTTTTGCTAATGAACACGCCCGGCTTTTTGCCGGTGATCTGCACGGCTGCCTGTTTGTAGTAATCGGCAAACTCTGCGGACTGCAGGTTGACCTCCTCTGGAAGCTGCACAAAGGGCATCTTATGCTGCTTAGCAATGGAGCGATAGATAAAGAGATAGTCGAGCTCGCCGCTTTCCAGCAGTGCCAGCAGGTCGGTCTCCTTGGGCCGGATGTTTTTCGGTGGGCAGTTTTTTTGTAATTTTTTATAAAGTTCCGGCATGTTGTAATACTTTTCCGCCAATTGCCACACCAGTTGGCTGCGATAGCCGCAGGGGTCGGCGTTGGGGTCGGAATGGCCATATTGTACCCCGGGACGCAACAGGATCTCCGGCCAGTTTTTCCCGTTTATTTCCCCGGCAAATTTTGAGTCCGGCCGGTACATGATAACCATTTCATTGGTGGCAAAGGCGATATTCCAGTCGGCATAATCCGGAATCAGCAGGGTGTCGATCACCGTGTAATCGGCCGAGGCCATGATATCGCATGCTTTATGCAGGTCGGTGATTTTTCGGGCGCAGGTGCGTGAACCGGCTGCCTCCCGCAGGACATGCACCTGTGGATATTTCCGGGTAAAGGCCGCACTGATATCCTTAAAAGGAACAGCAAGAGAACCGGCATGGAAGATGATCAGGTCGCCCCGGGGAGCAGCCATTGCCGACATTGAGAGTAATATAAGGCTGAGTAGCGCCACTACGGGCATCAGAAAGGATGAACCTCGATTATATGCGGTATATAGCCTCATCTTTTCCCTATTGTTGTCTTCAGCGAGTTGTATCCGGCCATACTGAATGATATGGGGTTCAACGATAAACCCGAGGGAGTGATATCGTCAATATATATTACTCCTAACCCGGATAAACCGGAAAATTCGGAATAAGAAGCAACAAATTCGAAACAATATCAAATAGAACAAATAATTAAAATGGTTCCAATGCAGGGCACAAGTGTTGCAGATTGGGGATGAAATGGAAATCCCCCAGGCCCCGGGCAGGATGATAATACAGCCGATGGGAATGACCAGAGCGGGCAGGTTGCCAGGCAAAGACTGACAACCGGAACTGCTTCCGGGGGCCTGATATTGTCCGACGTGTGCAGGATTGGTGCAGGAAAAATTCATGGTCCCCAAAAAGAATCATATCTATGATAGGGTATCCATGACAGGTTATGATTTTTTCCCTTCCTATCCCCTTGTCGGCATGTTATCTGTTAAAAAAAATATACAGGATGTATTTCCGTATCGGTGTTTGCCGGACATTGCCCAGGGTTTTATCAATCTGCAACACTTTAAAAAGAAAAGCAATTATAATCATTTCTCTTTTTGCCGTTTGCAGGTGGACAGAACCCCGGATGGGTGAAATGCTCAATTCAGGTTTTATTTACAAGGCCATTATCTGTAAGGAGAAACGATGGAGAATGATAACTCGAGAAGGAGTTTTTTGAAGGCCGGTCTGGCCTCGACAAGCCTGGCATTGCTTACCGGCACCAGGGCCAATGCCCTGTCGCTGAAAAATCCGGGGCGTGATGCCGGAGATGCCCGGTATATCGGTCAGCAAGGCAGACATTTTGTCATGGTGCTGGACCTGCGAAAATGTATCGGCTGTCAGGCATGCACCTCGGTCTGTAAGGTGGAGAATAATGTGCCGACCGAGCAGTTTCGGACCTTTGTTACTGAAACCGAGGTGGGCGCCTATCCTGATGTGCGCAAGGCCTTTCTGCCGCAGTTGTGCAACCACTGTGAAGAGCCGGCATGCGTGCCGGTCTGTCCCACCGGTGCTACCTTCAAACGGGAAGACGGCATTGTCGTGGTTGACAATACGGTATGCTGGGGCTGTGGGTACTGCATCAGCGCCTGTCCCTATGATAAACGGTTTTTTAATAAACGGACAAAAACCGCGGATAAATGTAATTTCTGTGCCCAGCGGGTTGACGCGGGTTTGTTACCCGCCTGTGTGGAAACCTGTGTCGGCGGTGCCAGAATATTCGGCGATCTCAACGATAAGGGCTCCGATGTGTACAAAATATTGCATAGCATGCCGACAACCGTGTTGAAAAAGGCCCAGGGGACAAAACCGCAGGTGTTTTATATCGGGCTGGACTCCAAGGTTGTGGAGCTGTTTGACACCACCATTGATCTTGATGATATCGTCAAGAAGAATGAAGGGGTTGAACGGGAATGGATGAAAGTTGCCGGGGAGGTCGAGAACCATGGATAGTTTCAATACGCTTATCTCGTCAATAACTATTGCCAAGCCCTGGGGCCTTGATATCCCCAATTATTTCTGGTTTACCGGCAGCTCGGCCGCGGCCTTTATTATCTCCAGTTTCGCCCATGTATTCGGCTGGAAGAAATACAAACCCATTGCCGGAATTTCATTGCTGATGGCCTTTGTCCTGCTGGTGGCTGCCCCGTTAAACCTGATAGACGATTTGCGGCAACCAGGCAGGATTCTGAATTTTTTCATGTATGGCTGGGAAAATTTTGCCACCTCTCCAATGAAGTGGGGCGTTTTGCTGCTGCTGGCCTATCCAATCCTTATTTTTTTCGAAGCTCAGGCGCTGTATCGCCCATATTTTGTTGAAAAAGTAAAAAACGGCAACGGACTTTCCAAGCTGTTTTACGGCCTGATGGCCTTTGGCCGCATGGATCTGAGTGAACAGGCGCTGCAGAAGGATCACCGGCTCGGCTTTATTCTCGGCGCCATCGGCATCCCGCTGGCTCTGGCCGTACACGGCTATACCGGCTATATCCTCGGCGTGGTCCATGCCAATGTCATGTGGCACACGCCGCTGATGCCTCTTATCTTTTTAGCCTCGGCCATGGTGTCGGGCACCGGCCTTCTGCTTCTTCTCATCCCGTTTTTTCAACGTTTCCTCTCGGAGAGAAAACAGGTTGATCGGAATATGGTGGCAACCCTGGCAACCCTGTTGTCCTGGTTTATCGTCATTGACCTGGTCATGCGTTTTTTGTGGCTGACCTTTTCCCTGACCTTTGCCGATGGGGAAAAATATTCCCTGTACAGCTATTTTACGCTCCATTTTCAGGATACCTTGCTTATCGACTATGTTCTCTGTCTGCTGGTACCGCTCATTATCGGCTTTACCAAACTGAAAAATATTCCCGTGGTGGTTTATTTCGGCGGTCTGGTGACGGCGGTCGGGGTCTGGATTTTCCGATGGAATACGGTAATCGGCGGCCAGACCATCCCCAGAACCACTCCGGGTTTTCTGCATTATGCCCCTCCACTTTCGGGACAGGACAGCATCATATCCGTGCTTGCCAACTGGGGTATTCTCGTTGCCCTGATCTGTGTGGTGCTGTTGATTTTTCCCTGGGATGAAGAGATGATTGATTGTTACAAAGGAGAAGCACATGCAAAATAGCAGAAGAAAATTTTTAGTTGGCACCGCCGTAGTGGTTGGTGCGGCATCGGTTGCCGGATATAAAGAAACACTGACCGCCGTATCCACCCTGTCCGACAAGGGTGAGAAAGCCGATGATTCCATTTATTTTAACTCGCCGCAGGCAGAGTACGATTTTTCCGGAAATCAGTTTACCCAAAACAGCGATTACAAGATATGTCCGACAACCTGTATCGGCTGCACCACCCAGTGCGGAGTGCGGGTCAAGATCGACAAGAAAACGGATAAAGTCGTCCGGGTGCTGGGTAATCCCTATAACCTGTTGTCCACCGATCCCTGGCTGCCCTATGCGACCAGCATAAAAGAGAGTTATGGTCTGCTCTCGCAAAAAGGTAATTTTGCAACATACCGTTCCAATGTCTGTGCCCGGGGCAACAGT
Source organism: Desulfobulbaceae bacterium (assembly GCA_026986885.1). The sequence goes on along the minus strand of JALSNT010000592.1, from coordinate 3,120 downwards.
ATCTTTGATAAAATAGACGACAGTTTCAGGGTGTTGAAACCTTTGAAACGGGTTGGCAGGCGCGGCGAAAATAAGTGGAAGGAGATTGAGATCGAGGAGCTCATCGAGGAGATCGTCAATGGCGGCGATCTCTTTGGCGAAGGAGTGGTTAAGGGATTGAAGGATGTGCGGGACACCACGACCCCCATCAATCCCGATGAGCCTGTCTTCGGCCCAAAATCAAACGGTCTCTGTATGATCGGTACCACCCATGAAGGCCGTTTTAAGACCGTTATTCACCGCTTCCTTAAATCATTCGGCACCGCAAATTTTATGGGGCACACCTCCATCTGCGGTCTGTCCATGCGGGCCGGTGAAGCGGCATATCTGGGCAATTTTAAAAAATATCCACATCTCAAGCCCGATTTTGAACATACCCGTTACCTGCTCAGCATTGGTACACCTCCGGGGCAGGCCGGTAATCCCTTTAAGCGCCAGGGCAAACTGCTCTGTCGGGCCCGGACCGAGGGCGATATTGAATATGTGATCGTTTCTCCCATGCAGGGCAACAGCGATACCCTGGCCGCCGGTACCAGGAGTAACTGGATACCCATTATTCCGGGAACGGATCTCGCCTTTGTCATGGGGGTGCTGCAGGAAATTATCAATAATAAGCTGTATAACAGTAAATATTTGTCCATGCCCTCTGCCCAGGCCATGGAGAGGATGGGGGATGCCTCCTGGACCAACGCCACTCATCTTATCATTCAGGATAAAGAAGGATTTGGCCATATCCTGAAGGAAAATAAGATTGCCATGGTACTTGACGCAGCCGACAATCAGCTCAAACCGGCGCCCCGGGTGAACCAGGCTATTCTGGATTTCCAGGGTGAGGTTGACCTCAACGGCCGGACCTGTAAAGTGCAGACCGCATTTCATGAGTTGAAAGAAAATGTTAATGCCTACACCATGGAGCATTACGCCGGAGACTGCGGCGTTGCTGTGGAGCGGATGCGGCAGGTGGCCGTTGATTTTACCTCGCATGGCCGGCGGGCCTCCGTGGACTGCCACGGCGGCACCATGCACACCACCGGCTTTTATACCACCTATGCGGTGATGATGCTGGGTGCCATGGTCGGCAATCTCAACTATAAGGGCGGTATGAGTGCCGGCGGCGGCTCTTACAAAGATTTTGTCGGCAAACGGTATAATCTGTTTGCCTATAAGGGAAAATCAAAGGTCAAGGCCACCCGGATCGACAAGACGAGAATGGCCTATGAAAAAACCAATGAATTCAAGAACAAGGTTGCGGCCGGGAAAAATCCCTATCCGGCAAAGGATACCTGGTATCCCTTTACCAACGCGCTGGAGAGTGAGGTTGTTACCAACAGTGCCAAGGGATATCCGTATAAGCTCGATGTCCTGCTGACCATGAACTCCAACTTCATGTACGGTACCAGCGGTGGTCAGAACCATTTGGAAGAGTTGATCAAAGATCCCAAAAAAGCGGTGCCGTTGTTTATAGCCGTGGACCCGTTTATTAACGAGACCTCGAAATACGCTGATTATATCATCCCGGATTCGGTGTTGTATGAGACGTGGGGCGTGGTTCATGCCTGGGCCGGATATCAGACCAAAATCACCGGTCTGCGTTTTCCGGTTATAAAACCCAGGCAGGATACTTTTAAGGATGGACAACCCATAGAGATGCTGAGTTTTATCATTGCTCTGGGCAAGCGATTGAACCTGCCCGGATTCGGCAAGAAAAGCATTAAGGGTAATGACGGTACCTGGTATTCCTTTGACCGACCCGAAGATATTTATCTGCGGGTTTTTGAAAATATCGCCCTGGACGGTACCCCGGTCCCGGACGCGACCGATGAGGATATTCAGCTCAGCGGTATTGAAGAGTATGTTCCCTCTTTGAAAAGTATCTGCGGCGCAAACTGGCGTAAGACCGCCTATGTTATGGCCAGGGGCGGCAGGTTTCAGGGCAAAGAGGAGAGTTATCAGGGTGAGTTTATCACCCACCGCTACAAAAAACCGATACAGATATATAATGAAACCGTGGGCACCACCAAAAATTCCCTTACGGGCGAGCGTCACAGCGGCACTGTTAAATATTATAGCCAGCAGACGGTGAAGGGAAGAAGCTACGCCGACCTGTATCCAAAGGAAAAATTTCCTTTAACCGCCTTTGCCTTTAAGTCCAATGTGCTGGCCACCCCGGACACGGCCAGTTCCCGGTTAAAGGAGATCAAATATACCACCTATGTGGATATCAATCCGCAGACTGCCGAAGCATTTGGTTTGCGTCATGGTGATCTGGTAAAGGTCGCTTCCGCGCAGGGAGAAACCACCGGCTACCTGCGTTTGCGGCACGGGGTGCATCCGGACACCGTGGGGGTTGAGCAGGGTGCTGGTCGTCTTGGTGAGGGGGCCGTTGATGTGGAGATCAACGGGGTAGTGTTTAAAGGGCTTACTTCTCGTAAGACAGGAGTTTTTTTAAATAAGATCGGTCTGATGGATCCGGACCGGGAACTGGCTCTCAGCACTGACTTTGTCTGTGGCTCTAATACCCGGCAGGCAATTCCGGTAAAGATTACCAGAATCGGCTGATCGCGGAGCAGGAGTTTTTTCCCGGCGCCGCTGTTTTTTACTTCTGCGGTTCGGTATTCGATATGCGTACCTGAATTGAGCGTTTTGCCCCATCCGGAGTCCCGATGCGCCGGACTCCGGATGCAATGAAATCTCTCAATTTAAGATGATATTATTTCAGTTCTTCGTTTCCGAGATATCCCATGGAAAGATTACTGGTCATTATTTTGGCTGCTGCCATCGGCCTTGTGTTTTATTACTGGTGTTTCAGGATGGTCCGCAGGAAGTCCGTGCAACAGTACATCCTTACCCATCAACAGTTCCTCCATCCCAACGCCATCTGTTACTGGCGGGCGGCCATGGCGATCATCGCATATATTCTTTATTTTTTTTCAGGATTTCAATCAGCCGCGATTATAATCTTTTCCCTGGCCGCCGTGCTTGACGGGGTGGACGGCCTGGTGGCAAGAAACTGCAACCTTGTCTCTACCTGGGGGGAGTGGTTGGATCCCATGTGTGACAAGCTCACCTATCTGCCGCCTT
>JALSNT010000591.1 GCA_026986885.1 Desulfobulbaceae bacterium | reverse complement strand
TCCCCAATCGTCCTGCCCGGGGCTGCATAGTTCATGCAGACATAATAGCCCTGTACTTCTTTTTTGATTTCATAGGCTAACCGCTTGATTCCCCAACGATCAATATCAATAACCGTACCGCCGTCGTCGGTAATGATATTGCTGGTCCGCTCTATAATTTCAGTGAATTGCTCTTCTCCCAGGTTTGGGCGAAGAATAAAGGTGGTTTCGTATTGACGCATGATTCCTCCTCGTGGTCAATGTGGCCCTCGCTTCAATCTTTACAGGTGAGAGCGAGAAGGTTATATAAAAAAAATTTAAATTAAAAATAATACCATGGACAGAAATTGTGTCAAGCGAAAATAGTCATTTTTTGAGCGGACCACTCTGCCCACCCTCTGAAAGTTCAAAGGCTTGGTCAAGGACACCGTTCCCGTTGTTTTATATCCTGCCATTGTTTTCTGAGGGCCTCTTCGTCACCAACCGGAACGCCTGCAAAAACATGCGGGTGACGTCGTATCATCTTTTGGGTGATGGTCCGTAGGGCATCGTCAAAACAAAACACATCCCGCTCTTTAAACATTTGGCAGAGCATGGCCAGGATATACAGGAGATCACCTGTTTCCTCCAGGATATGTCCGGCATCGTCCTGGTCAATGGCCTCCGCAAGTTCCGCGGTTTCTTCCAGCAGATATTTTTTTATTGTTGCCGGCGTTTGCTTCTTATCCCAGGGGCAGCCGTGTTCAGAGCGAAGCTTTTCTATAACAGTAAGAAACTCCGGCAGGGGTTCGGCTGTCAGGTTGTCTTTGCCCATGAAATGAATGTCCCGGATCTATAAGGCTTATAGTCACCGATGAATGATGGAGGTGATTGCATCTATTTTGTCCTGGAGATCATGGCCATCGCTATCTAATATCTCTTCTATGCGGTCAAGTTGCAACTGGAGATCGGCAGCAGTGATTTCAAGATCCTGGATGGTGCGGGCAGCGGAAGATTCCGTTACATCCATGGCGTTACGCAGATCATCGGCATTTTTCACCAGGGATTTCAGCTGGGCGATTTTTTCAAGCCTGAGAAAGAGTTCATCAAAGTTGACCGGTTTTTCCAGATAGTCAGCGGCACCTTTTTTCATGGCATCCACAGCCGTGTCAATGGATGAATGTGCCGTGATGACAATAACCTCGGTAAGCTGATCTTTATCTTTGGCAATCGTCAGCAGCTCTATGCCGCCGACATCACCGGGCATGACCAGATCGGTGATGACGACGTCAAAATGAGAATGGGCTAAAATTGCGGCCGCCTCGACACCATCAACCGCGACCCGCACATTGTAGCCCTCATCAATAAGCCTTTTTTCAAAAAGGCGGCGAATGACGGGATCATCGTCGGCGATAAGGATTGACATGCTCATAAACTTACTCCTGTTGTTAGGTATCCGCCCCTTACTTAAGCTGATAATAGATTGAACGCAGGTGCCGTTTCGGAGCAAAGCGGGGGCAGACACCGGTCAATGATTCCGTTGAACCTATGATAAGATAGCCGTCCGGTTCAAGAATATCGGCAATTTTATTAAATAATTTTTTTCGATCTTCCAGGGTAAAGTAAATAGCCACATTACGGCAGAAAACA
>JALSNT010000590.1 GCA_026986885.1 Desulfobulbaceae bacterium | reverse complement strand
GGCTTTGCAGTAAAAATGCCTATGTTTTTTCGTAATATCAACTTATTATAATGAGTCGGCCTGGAAAGCCAAAACTCCCGAGATCAGGTCATCTGAATTCCAATTGGAAATTTTTACCGGTTCACCACGCCCATGGCGTGGTGCAACGAGGATATCCCTTGTTGATTCGGGTTTATCCGGGTTAGGTCATAGGTCTTTAGAAATGATGAGATGATAGATGATAAAAAATCGCTTGCCGCGCGGACCCGCACCAATTCAAAACAGGCAAAGCCGCAGGTTGGGATGAGAGAAACAAATCCCCGGCAAACCGGGCTACAGAGGCAACCGCAGTTCCGCGCTTACGCCGCCGCCGGGCCGGTTGTGGAGCCGGATTGATCCATTATGCAACAGCGCGGTTTCCCGGACAAAGTTCAGGCCGAGACCCGTGGATTTTTTGCCGCTGTCCGGGCGCTTGAGGGAGTAGAACTTGTTGTAGATCCTGTCGAGGGCATAATCGGGTATGGCCGTTCCCCGGTCTTTGATACGAATAAGAACCTCGCTGCCTTCCCGGGCGGTTTCAATGGTTATCTCGCCGCCCGGTTTGCTGAAATCTATACTGTTCTGCAGCAGGTTGGCCACGGCCCGGTGCAGCAGAAAAGGATCGGCAACCACGGTTGTTTTGCCGGTAATTCTGTCCTGCAGCCGTATTTGTTTTTGCTGCAGCAGCGGCTCTTTGCCCTCAATCACTGTCCGTATCAGGCTGCCGAGTTCCACTGTTTCCATATGAGCGGGGCCGGTGCGGTTTTCCAGGGCGGCAAGCTCAAGCATCCGGTCGATGACTTCCCGGATGCGCTCCGACTCCCCTGTGATGTTGGCCAGAAACCGTTGCCGCTGTTCCGGTTCCATCTCTTCCTGCAGCAGTTCCGCTGCCCCGTGGATGGCGGACAGGGGACTCTTTATCTCGTGGGTCAGGGTCTGCACGTATTGTTCAGCATATTTTCTTCCTTCCAGCACTTCGCGCATTTGATCAAATGCCCTGCCGAGGGCGCCGATTTCCGTGGAATCGAGGCGGGGTAATGGCTTTCGCCTGCCTTTTCCGATGTTGAGCGCCCAGTCGGTCAGCATTTTGACCGGCCGGGTGAGCAGCCAGGACGCCGCCAGGCTGAGCAGAAAAGCCGCCGCCAGCGCAAGAGCGCTGCTTCTGTAGATCTTACCCTTGGCAACAGCCACGAATTTATGGATATTGGTCGATGGCTTGCCCACCGAAACCACCCCTGCGATTTCACCATTGACCATGATGGGCGCGGCCACATAGATGACAGAAATGTCCTGGCCATATGTGGTGTCCCTGGATGTCCGGGCTCCGTATTCTCCCCTCAAGGTCAGCAGAACGTCACGCCAGGCGGAATAATCCGCGCCCGGTTCGGCCAACCCCCTGGAATCAAAAATAACTATCCCTTTTTTATCAGTGACATACACCCTTGTATCTATATTTTTTTTGAGAAGTTCGTAAATGCGGGCCTCAAATTTGCGATTATTGGCTCTTTTGAATTGCGCCCGCAGGATTTCAGGAGCAAAGCGGTCTCTCTCCATGTCAAGGCCGATCATGGCTGCCATGATATTTGCCTGGTCGACC
>JALSNT010000589.1 GCA_026986885.1 Desulfobulbaceae bacterium | reverse complement strand
CGTGTCATTATCATGGGTTCCCGTATAGACCACGCAGTTGTGATGAAAATTATGCGGCAGGTAACTGTTGTCCACGTTGCCGTCAAAGGCAAAGAGCAGTATTGCCATACCTGGATAGCCGAGTTGATCCCGCATTTTTTCCACCTCCGGGGTGATAAGACCGAGGTCTTCGGCAATAACCGGCATCCGTCCGAGTCGATTTTCCATTTCCTGGAAAAAAGAAATCCCCGGCCCTTTTTTCCATTTGCCGGCTTTCGCTGTTCTTGCGTCAGCGGGGACGGACCAATATGATTCAAAACCGCGAAAGTGATCAATCCGGATGACATCGACCATGGCAAAAACAGCCGCAAGGCGTTGTTGCCACCAGTCGTACAGGTGTTGCTTGATTGTCTTTGATCGGGCATGCCAGCGATAGAGCGGATTGCCCCAGAGCTGGCCGTCGGGGCTGAAATAATCGGGCGGCACTCCGGCAACGGCTTTTGGTCGACCGCTTTTTTCCTGTAATGCAAATATTTCCTGATTTGCCCAGACATCGACGCTGTCAAGGGCCACATAAATCGGCAGATCACCAATTATCCGGATATTATTTTTCCGGGCATATTCGTGCAGTTCATGCCATTGTCTGAAAAAGAGATACTGGACGAAAATATGGTAGTTGATTGACCGGGCAAATTTATCTGCCGCCCTGCCTGTTGCCCCGTTTTCAAGAAAACGAATTTTTTGGGGCCATTTGTACCATGGTGTTTGTCCGTAGTACTCTTTCAGGCAGAGAAACAGGGCATAGGTCATAACCCATGGGTTTCTTTTTTTAAAATCATCTAAAGAAAATTCCTGCTTTCCGTGCTGGAATCGTTTCCAGGCAAGATGAAGAATTTTGTCCCTGTGTTGGCGTACATTGTCGTACTCAACAAGGTATTGGGAAAAAAAATCCGTAGATATTTCATCCTGTTTGAGCAAACCGTCCCGAATGAGTAGTTCCGGACTGATAAAAAGAGGGTTGCCGGCAAAGGCGGAACAGCTCATGTATGGAGAATTACCAAAGGCTGAGCTGGTGGGACCGATCGGTAAAATCTGCCAGTATTTCTGCCCGGCAAGGTAAAGAAAATCGATAAACCGGTGTGCTGACGGGCCGAGATCGCCGATACCATAAGGTGCGGGCAGAGAGGAAATCGGCAGCAGAATACCGGCAGCCCTTGTCCGACGATCATCTTGTGAAGAGTGTATGGCCATTATCCTTTATCTTCTGCTTTGGTATCGGCGCTGCCGGTCGACAAATCCGGCTTCATCCTGTGGAAAATAGAAGGGATCTGTTTCTTCAACCTAAATCGCTCAATTTAAGTTCAATAAATCTATCCTATTCGTTGTCGAATCGCATCTCTTTTTCGACCGATAGCGCATTTCCTAAAACTTTGTTTGATTTTTCGTTAAATCTGCATTAAATTTAAATTCTTTTACCAAGAATTGTTCACCTGCGTTGAGCGTTTCACCCATCTGTCAATAGCAAAAAAAGAATAATTTTAGATTTTTTTTCCAGATAAAATGTTGCAGGTAAGCGGAGCAAAGCGGAGACTCCGGATGCTTGAAATCCTGTGGGATTTCCGTTTTGACCCAATTTGCTTCATCTTGAGTCGTTCCCGGTAGACTGAATCATAATAAAACGACTCAAAGCTCGCATCTCGAGCCAAAATAAAAAACGTTCGATTCGGGATTCATAAAACGGCAGGCTGTCCGTCAAAGAGAAAACAGTACGGATGCAGTTGACGACGCATCCAGGGGTGATTATTCACTGTTTTGTGTGGAGGCTGTATGATGGAATCTACACGCTGGTTTTCTTGTTGTATAGCTGTTGTTATCCAAAAAATGATCCGGTTGTTTAGCAGTGTGTAAAAATAATAAAAGAGTACACATATTGTTAACCGGGGAAACCGAGTGGAGGAAGAAGGCAGGTGCTGAAGAGTATCAAAAATGACCTTCTTGAGGCCGGTAAAGGTGAGGGGTGTATAACCTTTCAGCACCTCAATGATCTGTTACCGGCAGAAGTCAAGGATCCTAACGATATTGAAGAACTTTTTGATTTCCTCAGTGAAAACAACATTGAGATTGTCACCCAGGAGAGTTCCGGCAAGAAAAAAACCCTGTCCGGTGAGGAGTGGACCGGGAAAAAGGATGCCGAGGGGGAGGGAATGGAAGTGCTTCCCGACAGCGAAGAGCATGAGTCGGAAGAAACCACCACGACCTACCTGCGGGAAATGGGACAGTTTGATCTCCTTACTCCCGACGATGAGGCCAGGTATTCCAAGACAATTCGCGGCGGCTTTGATTCAATCATTGATGCCATCCGGGAGGATTGTTCAGGCGTCAAGGAAATCTCTATGCTGGTTGAACGGATTGATCTCTGGCAACGGCGTGATCCCACCCTTAAACCCAAAAAACAGCAGCTGAACTACATGCGGCACTGCGTCCTCATGGCCTATCGGAAATACCCCGATTACCGTGAGCTGTTTGAACTGAACACCAAGATCGAGGCGTATAACCGTTCCATTGAGAGTGCCAAGGATTCCATGATCCGGGCCAATCTCAGGCTGGTGGTTTCCATTGCCAAACGCTACATGCATCAGGGATTGACCTTGGCCGACCTGATCCAGGAAGGTAATTTGGGCCTGATGCGGGCTGTTTTTCGTTTTGATTACAAAAAAGGCAATAAGTTTTCCACCTATGCCTCCTGGTGGATCAGGCAGGCAATAACCCGTGCAATTCTGGACAAGACCAGGACCATCCGTCTGCCGGTTCATTTCCTGGAACTGCGCAGCCAGTTTTTCAAGGCCTTTTATTCGTTGCTTAAAGAGCTTGGGCGTGAGCCGACCCCGGTCGAGATTTCCAAGATGACCGATTTGCCGATGGATAAGATCCTGGCAATTCTTGAGGCCTCCCGGGAACCGATCTCTCTGGAAACTCCGGTGGGTGATGATGACTCCACCCTGGGTGATTTCCTGGAAAATCAGGAGTCGGAATCGCCGTATGACGCCGTTCAGAATCGTGAGCTGTCCAGTCGGGTGGTCGAGGTGTTGTCCACTTTGACCGAACGGGAGGAAAAGATTATTCGTTTGCGTTTTGGTATTGGCGAGGCTGCCGAGTATACTCTTGAAGAAATCGGCAAACGCTTTAACGTCTCCAGGGAACGTATTCGGCAGATCGAGAAAAAGGCCCTCAACAGGCTCAGGCATTCCAGCCGTCGGGAAAAATTGCGTTTTTTCCTTGATTAACCTGTTGTAGAATAGCCGGATTGATGTTTGCGTGCTATTATGCCCCTTTCGCAACAGGAAGGGGCTTTTTTTTGTCCGTTCGCTACATTTCACCGGCAAGAGCGATGGTATCCCTAATTTCAGCTTGGCTGAGTTTCAGTGGTAATCAGAAAAATATATAGAGAACAAGTATGGACATCTTGATAGAGCAGGCCGGTTTCGGGGATATCCTGGAAAAGATTCGTAATGAAGAGCGGCTGAGCATCGAGGACGGCAGACGCTTATACGCCTCCAATGATCTGCCGGTGTTGGGTTGTCTGGCCAATATCGTCCGGGAGCGGAAAAATGGAAACCAGGCGTTTTTTATCTATAATCAGCACATCAATTATTCAAACATCTGCACCAATTTATGTAAGTTTTGCGCATTTGGTAAAGAAAAAGGACATGCACAAGCCTATGAGATGAGTATTGAAGACATCAGGAAAAAGGTTCGGGACCGTCTTGATGAGCCGATTACCGAGATTCATATGGTCGGCGGTATTCATCCCGATCTCCCTTATTCCTATTATCTTGACGCATTGCGCGCCATAAAAGAGGTACGGCCCGAAGTTCATATTCAGGCCTTTACCTGTGTCGAAATTCATCATCTTGCCGGGCTGGCCGGAAAATCCGTGGGGGAGACGCTTGAAGAGTTAAAAGATGCCGGCCTTGGTTCCATTCCAGGTGGTGGCGCCGAGGTATTCAGCCCCCGTATCCGGGAGTTGACCTGCGAGAAAAAACTTTCCGGCGACGGCTGGATAGAGGTAACAAAAATTGCCCATGAGCATGGGCTGCATACCAATGCCACCCTGCTGTATGGACATATTGAAACGGATGACGAACGACTGGAGCATCTTGATAAGCTGCGCCGGACCCAGGATGAAAGCGGTGGTTTTCTGGCCTTTATTCCCCTGGCCTTTCATCCCAAAAACACCGGTATGTCGGAGCATTCCGGCACCACCGGCATGAGTGATCTGAAAAACATTGCCGTTGCCCGGCTCATGCTGGATAATTTTCCCCATATTAAGGCGTACTGGGTGATGATCGGTCCCAAGCTCGCCCAGGTGGCCCTTGCCTTTGGCGCCGATGACATGGACGGCACGGTTAAGGAAGAGGTGATAACCCACATGGCAGGGGCGGAAACAGAGCAGGCGCTGGGCCATAAGACCTTGATTCGGCTGATCAGGGAGGCAGGGCGGAATCCGGTGCAGCGGGATACCCTGTATAATACCATAAAGACCTATTAAGGGGCTGCTCCGGTTATGGTTAAATCGATAATCAGGCAGGTGCTTGCCGGAGAACGTATAGACGGTGATGCCTTTCTCTGTCTGGCTGAAAAAGCCGATATTCATCAGCTTGGTTTGCTTGCCGATACCATCAGAAAACGGCTGCATCCACAACCGGTGGTGACCTATGTCATTGACCGCAATATCAACTATACCGATATCTGTATTTCCGCCTGTAAGTTCTGCGCCTTTTTTAAGGCACCGGAAGATAAACAGGGGACGGTACTGACCAATGAAGAACTGGGAAATAAAATCCGGGAAACCAGGGAACTGGGCGGAACCCAGATTCTTTTGCAGGGTGGACTGCACCCTGACAAGCCGCTTGCATATTATGAGGATATGCTGCGGTTTATGAAGTCGACCGGTATCCATGTCCATGGTTTTTCGCCGCCTGAAATCTGCCATTTTGCCGAACTGTCAAAGCTGACGACAAAAGAAGTGCTGCAGCGCTTGCAGGCTGCCGGTCTTGATTCCATGCCCGGCGGTGGTGCGGAGATTCTTGCCGATCGGGTACGGCAGATGTTGGCGCCGCGTAAATGTTCGGCTGCTCAATGGATAGGGGTGATGGAAGAGGCCCATAATCTGGGAATGCGCACCACCGCCACCATGATGTTTGGCCATGTGGAGACCATGGAAGAGCGGTTGGAGCATCTGCAGCGGCTGCGTGATCTCCAGGATCGGACAGGCGGCTTTACCGCTTTTATTCCCTGGCCGTTTCAACCGGATAACACCGCCCTTGCCGATGCCGTGCCCATTGAAAAAAACTCCGGGTTTTCCTATCTGCGCATGCTGGCGTTGAGTCGCATTTTTCTTGATAATTTCGATAATATTCAGGCCTCATGGGTTACCCAGGGACCGAAAATCGCCCAGGTTTCACTCTTTTTCGGCGCCAATGATTTCGGTTCCACCATGATCGAGGAAAACGTGGTCGCCGCTGCCGGGGTTCATTTCCGCCTCTCCGAAGGGGAGATCCGTCGTCTTGTCGAGGATGCCGGTTTTACCCCGCGTCAGCGGCTGATGGATTATACTCTGGTTTAATGTAACCCCTCACAGTATGCACCCAACAGTTGTCCTCCATCGTGCGCCCTGGCTGCTTCCCATGGCCCGGCCTGTTATCAGTGACGGTGCCGTTGTCCTTGCCGGTAAGCGGCTATTTGCTGTAGATCGATTTACTGATCTTAAGGTCCGGTATCCGGAGGCCGCAATAGTTGATCATCCTGATTGTGTCCTGATGCCGGGGCTGGTCAACGCCCATATTCATCTGGAGCTTTCCCACCTGGCTCATCTGGCGCACCAGGGCAAAGGCAAGCATTTTGTTGACTGGCTGACGGTGATGCTTGCTGAACGCGAACGCCTTGGCGCAGTCGGCCCGCATGTGGAAAAGGCTGCCGGGGACGCCATGCAGGCCCAGCATGATGATGGGGTTGTCGCTTTGGCGGATATCGGTAATACCGGGGTCAACTGTTCTCTGACCTATGACTTCCCCGGCCGGTTGTTCCCCTTTGTTGAGTACCTCGGTCTTGGCAGGAAATCGCTGCTGCCCGCCTTGAAAAAGCTGGCACAACAGGGTGAGGCGGTTTTCTGCACCGCGCACGCACCCTATTCAACCCATCCCCGACTGATCTGCGCCCTTAAAAAGCGGGCTGATCGCCTGGGGCACACCTTTCCCATCCATGTGGCGGAACCGGCATCCGAAACCGGGCTGCTGTCTGCAGGCACCGGTGCCATGGCTGATTTTCTGAAAAGGCGCGGTTTTTATGAGGACGTTTTTCATCAGGAAATTTTTCATCAGGCTCCAATTGACATCACCGGGTCGGTACAGTATCTACATAACCTTGGCGTTCTTAATGAAAAAACGCTTTGCGTTCATGGGGTGCATGTGAGTACGGACGAGATACAGCTGCTTGCCCAAAGCCGGGCAAAGGTGTGCCTCTGCCCAGGTTCCAATCGTTTTTTGCAGGTGGGTAAAGCCCCGTTGCCGGATTATCTGGCACATGGGATTCTGCCGGCCCTGGGAACTGATTCCGCCGCCAGTAATCCGGAGTTGTCGATATGGCGGGAGATGCGGTTGCTGGCCGAAGATCATCCGGTGGTTGATCCGTTCACCATTTTGCAGATGGCAACCATCGGCGGGGCGCAATCACTGGGTATTGAACAGCAATACGGTACCCTTGCGCAGGGCAAAGCTGCTCTTCTTCTTTGTGTCTCCATCGGCAGCTCCATCACCGGCCCAGTGGATTTGGTAGAACATCTTGTGCATAACGGTCCGGGTAACAGGAACAAAATCCAGTGGCTGCATGTCGGCGGGGAGGAACAATGATCCGGATCGGCATGGTCAATTATATCAATACCGCACCTATCTATGAAATCTGGAAAGAACAGGTTCATGAAAAAAACTGGCGGATAATAGAGGCCCCGCCTGCAAAACTAAACAAAATGCTGGCGGCAGCGGAGCTGGATCTCGGCTTTGTCTCCTCTTATGAATATGCAGCCCGGCCGGACAGATACCGGATACTGGCCGATCTTTCCATTTCCGCCACCGGCCCGGTGGGCAGTGTTTTTTTGTTTTCGCAGGTAGCGCCGGAAAAGCTTGGGGGACAACCGGTTTTAATGACCGGTCAGTCCGATACTTCGGTCTGCCTGCTGAAGATTATTCTTGAGGAGTTTATCGGCGTCTGTCCCGACTATTTTCGCGGGGAAATTTTTGATGACCTGGAGGGGCAAAAACAGCCGCAAGCAGTGCTTGCCATTGGTGATGAAGCCCTGCGGCTGCGCGTTGAAAACAGCTATCCTGTTTGTCTTGATCTCGC
>JALSNT010000588.1 GCA_026986885.1 Desulfobulbaceae bacterium | reverse complement strand
CTTGCCATAAAAACTGGTTTGCCTGGCACTCTTGTGCTATGTGACGGCACCATACAGAGGGCTATTTGGAAACTATATCCACAAATATTATTACAATGCTTTCCTTGCTCATGGATAAATTTTTGCGCCTGATACGTGAAGATATCGCCGTCAAGGATAAAATGGAGATTCAAAAAGCATTGAAGACGTGGGTGCCCAAATACTACAAACAACATGATATCCGTTTATATATGGGTCGGATAGCCAGAGTCCTGGTTTTTCGCAAAATAAAGCAAAGCGCTCAGCAGATGCTGCACATAATCAATACGAATTTCATCAGCTCGCCTGGAAGATGACCGACGAACCGCAGACAGGCCAATTACCCTGGGTATGCCACCGGTGTATTTGCCTTCACTCACCTGGGCATCAATAAGAAATCTGACCGCAGAATGAATGGACGACAGAATTGCATTCCGCAGCATAACATCATTTTGCCCAATGATATCAAGTATGGCGAACAGGGCCTCCACCCGAGTAGCTGTAGGGGCTGTCCTTCCTTGTTTGTTGAAACAGCCTGTTAATTGCCGTTGATCATTATAGAGAATCTGTTCTTCAAGGATAGCGAGACCGACTTGTCGGGCATAGGCGCCGACATCCCGTCGAGGCAGAATTTTTTCCGGATAATCATTACCCAGAGAAAATAGTTTGGCACAGGCTATGAGTGACCACTGATCGGCCGTGGTTATTGCACGATTTTTTATCAGATACGCAAGGCCTTTAGCAGCTGCGTTGAGCCACTGCCGGGAACGATCCATCCGGTAAAGCATCAACAAGCCTAACGCGGCCTCCCCCGGGTAGTATTGAGACACGTGCCGGGAATTTTTTCCTCCTGCGGCGGGGAGAAATCTGGTGGCAAAACTACCATCGCTATTTTGCATAAATAAAAGAAATCGACCAATCTTCCTAAGATTATCAATGGAAATGGTGCCTGGTAATATTTCTTCAGTGTCAACGAGCACGGCCAGCCCCAATCCGGCACCACCTAATTTGACCTGGGGGGGATTGTCATTATAGGTTATTTGAGGTAATGACCAGATCCCGAGTATATTTTCATAGCCGGGAATCGGAGCTATACAATTGGCAATAAGAAATCGGGCTGAGCGGCTCAGAGCATTCTTGACATTTTCAACGGGAGTCTGTTTCCAAGCCTGGGCAAGAGCATACATCGCGCCGGCATGGCGGATGATATTATATTTTTTCTGTGGAAAATCTAAAGAAGAGAGAGCAACCCGGTAGATGAATTTTCCGTTGCGATCATTTGCCTTGACCATGTAATTTGTTGCCCGGTCGATGGCCTGTAGTACCTGCCGGGCCGGTGCAGCATGCTTTGTACCTTCGGTCGCGGCATTCAATATTGCACACTCAGTGAACAAAAAAAACCGGAGCAAACTGACAAATAGCAACCATAGAGCTGATTTATTACATAATGAACGACGGTTACATTGTCTTTCAATCACCCTTTCGCCTCTGCTTGTGTTATGCGTTCTCTGTTATTTTTTACTATTCCAGCCCCTGCGTATAAGATTCTTCTCCTGATCTATTGTCAACGGCGGCGCAGCCATAAGATGAGAAAAAAGAGTTGTTG
>JALSNT010000587.1 GCA_026986885.1 Desulfobulbaceae bacterium | reverse complement strand
GGGTGAATATGTATCTTCAAAAGTCCATAAGTTGTATGCAAGCGTGTGAGGCTAAGTGACCGCGCTCTCCTGTTTACGACGTTGGTATTCATTGTCGGCCCTGCTTACAGCCATGTTTCTCTGGGGCAGTTCCTTTGTGGCCATGAAATATGCCATCGGTAATCTGGATCCCATGCTGGTTGTCTGTGCCAGGATGGTCATTGCCTCGATATGTTTTTTGCCGTTTTTTCGGTCTTTTTCCCGTTTGCGCCTGCGGCGGAACCAGGTGCTGCTGCTTGCAGGGATGGGACTTTGTGAGCCCTGTCTCTACTTCCTCTTTGAGGCGGCGGCCCTGAACCTGACCAGCGCCTCCCAGGCCTCCATGATTACCACCATGCTGCCGCTGCTGGTGGCGGTGGCCGCCGCGTTGTTTCTGGGTGAATCCATTACCAGGCGGGTGGTCACGGGTCTTGTACTTGCCGCCGTCGGTGCGATATGGCTGAGCCTTGCGGCCTCGGTTTCCGAGCATGCGCCGCACCCCGTCCTTGGTAATTTTTTAGAGTTCCTGGCCATGGTCACCGCCACAGGATACATTATTTTGCTGAAAAAATTAAGCGCAGACCTGCCGTCACTTTTTCTGACCGCTGCGCAATCCGTTATCGGGGCCGTTTTTTTCCTGTTGATTCTACTCGTTACCAATGTGCATATCCCGGCAACAATCCCCTCGTCCGCCCTGCTTTCGGTCCTTTATCTGGGTACTTTTGTCAGTGTCGGCGCCTATGGCCTCTATAATTTCGGCGTCAGTCGGGTGCCGGCCAATCAGGCGGCCGCCTTTATCAATCTGATTCCGCTTTGGGCCATTATCCTTGGAGTTGTTCTTCTGGGAGAACGATTTACCCCCTGGCAGTTTGTTGCCGGAGCGCTTATATTTATTGGCGTGATGATGACCCAGCAGCGGCAACCCGGTCGGAAGAAAAGTTGATATGGGACGAATATTTATTTACGGCGGCATTGCTTTGATCCTGCTTGGGCTGTTGTGGCCCTGGCTGAAGCATATACCCCTGGGCAGGCTGCCCGGAGATCTGGTGATTAATAAAGAACATTTTCATTTGTATTTCCCGCTGACCAGTTCCATCCTGGTCAGCCTGCTCATTTCTCTTCTGCTCTATTTTTTTAGAAAATAAGTTTGCCCATGATTGGAGAGAAGGAGTCGGCTGCCGATTGTTCGGGCTACTGCCCAAGGTGCGGCCGGGAACATTACCTGGACGGTTTGTCGGCACGCCCGGCGGCCCTGGCCTTGATGAATTTTTTTGACAAACATGGTCATATTCACCTGGAGAGGCCGGACAGCCCGCCTGATTCCCGTACCACAACGGCGCCGCTTTTCGGCCCGGATCGGGGCAAGATGTTTGGGGTGTTGCTTTGCCGGAATGCCTGGGGGAAAGAGGTTGTCTTGCATGGGTTTTCCGGAATGTTTAACGGCCGCTGGCAGATTCCGGGCTGGGTCGGTCCGCTTTTTGACGTGGATGATTTCCATCAATGTGTTGATCCCGTGGAGCAAACCATTAAAGAAACTGGATACGGAATTGATCGAGAACACAAGGGCAGTGCAGCCTGGATTCGGCTTCGCCACAGACGCCGCCGCTTGTCCCGACAACTGATGCGGGCAATCTTTTCCCTGTATCGGATTCCTGATTTCCGGGGTAATATCCATACCCTTAAGCAGGCCTTTTATGGAAAAAATGGTATCCCGACCGGCACCGGTGACTGCTGCGCCCCTAAACTGCTCGCCCATGCGGCGAAAAAAAAATTGCGACCGATCAGTCTGGCCGAATTTTATTACGGTCGTGCAAATGCGTCGGCAACCAGGAAGCATAAACTTTTTTATCCGGCCTGCAGTGAAAAATGCAGGCCTATATTGGGTACCATGCTTTGCGGCATAGAGGAGTTTCATGGACGCGGATGAATTACGGATTCGGTTACTCTACGTTGATGAGGACATCATTGTCGTTGATAAGCCGGCCGGCCTGCTGTCCGTTCCCGGACGTGGCCCGGAAAAGCAGGAATGCGTGGTACAGCAGGTTAAAGAGTATTTCCCGGATACCATTGATCAGCCCGCCGTCCACCGGCTGGATATGGACACCTCCGGCCTGATGGTGCTGGCGAGGACCAGATCGGCCCATGTTCACCTTTCCGGACAGTTTGCCGGGAGAAAGGTGAAAAAAAGATACGTTGCCGTACTTGACGGGGTGGTTGAGGATGATGCAGGTGAGATAGAGCTGGCTTTCCGACTTGATCCGGACAACCGACCGCATCAGGTCTATGACCCGGATCAGGGAAAACTCGGGATAACCCGGTGGTTCAAGCTCGGCGTCCAGCAGGGCCGAACCCGGGTTGAGTTTATCCCGCTCACGGGCCGTACCCATCAGTTGCGGCTGCATGCCGCCCATGAACTTGGCCTGAATTGTCCCGTTGTCGGCGACCGCCTGTACGGGAGCCGGCAGCCGGGAGAGCGGATGCTGCTGCATGCCTGCCATCTGCGTTTTATCCACCCCGGAACCGAAAAGAGAGTGATTTTTCGCTCTACCATACCATTTTAGATCGGTTTGTTTGTCTTCCGGTTTTCTTATCTGCTCTCCAGCACGACTACGCTGCGGGAATTGATGCGGATTGTTTGTGCCTGGATTGCACGTTGTCGCTTTTTTTCAATGATGTCGTCGGGAGTTTTTTGCGATGTATTTATGCAGCGGTACCATTGTCTATGTTTAATTTTCGGCAGATACATCCGCATCTTCTTCTCCGACATATTAAAAATAAGGTGCAGATCTTCTTCTTCCGGTTCCACCCGGCTAATGGTGCAGGCCAGCACCTGGGTCTCAGGATCATTCCACTGCGGCTTATGTAACCTTTTGCCGTGCCAGCAGATATCAGGCATGCCGGATATCTTGACCGTTTTTCCTGTGAAAAAGCGATTTCGCATAAGCAAAGGATGTCGTTTGCGAAAGCCGATCATTTGCCGGGTGAACCTGTACATCTCCCGATTTTTTTTTGGCAGCGTCCAGTCAAACCAGGAGAGTTCATTATCCTGGCAGTAGCAGTTGTTGTTGCCCTGCTGGCTGCGTAGCACCTCATCCCCGGCCGGCAGCATGGGTACGCCCTGGCTGAGCATGAGGATGGCGATGAAGTTTTTTGCCAGCCTGAGCCTGAGCGCCAGGATCTCCGGATTATCGGTTTTTCCTTCAATGCCGCAGTTCCAGCTGTAATTATGGTCTTCGCCGTCACGGTTGTTCTCGCCGTTGGCCTGGTTATGTTTTTCATTATAGCTGACCAGGTCGTACAGGGTGAAACCGTCATGACAGGTGACAAAGTTGATGGAATTGGTCGGCAGTCGCCCCTGGGCCTGATACAGGTCGCTGGAACCGGTCAAGCGGGTGGCGAACTCGGCGGTCAGCCCTTTGTCCCCCCTGACAAAGCGGCGTACCACATCTCTATAGCGGCCGTTCCACTCCGCCCAGCGATAGCCGGGAAAACCACCCACCTGGTACAGGCCGCCCGCGTCCCAGGCCTCGGCAATGAGCCGGGTATGGGCCAGAATATCGGAGAATTCGATATTCCAGACCACGGGCGCGTGATACATGGGGTTACCGTCTTCGCCCCGGGCCAGGATGGAGGCCAGGTCAAAGCGAAAACCGTCCACATGGAATTCCCGTACCCAGTATTCCAGGGATTCGAGAATAAAACGGGCCACCAGCGGATGATTACAGTTGACCGTATTGCCGCAGCCGCTGAAATTTCTGTATTTACTCAGGTCTGTTTTTTCAAGATGATAAAAGGCGCGGTTCATCATTCCCTTGAAATTGATAATCGGCCCGTCGGCCCCGCCCTCGGCGGTATGGTTATAGACCACGTCGAGGATGATGGATATTCCAGCCTTGTGCAGGGCCTTGACCATGTCCCGGAACTCATTACCGTGCTCGCCCGACAGGGGGCGAACACAATAACCCGGATGGGGACTGAAAAAAGAATGGGTGGCATAGCCCCAGTAGTTTTTCAAACCAAGGTCACGAACCTGATCCGGCACATCGTATTCATCATAGGCCATCACCGGCAGCAGCTCAATGGCATTGATGCCGAGGTTTTTCAGGTAGGGGATTTTTTCAATTACGCCGGAGAAGGTGCCGGGATGGGCAACCTCGGAATTAGGATGACGGGTAAAACCGCCCACATGCAGTTCATAGATTATCTCCTCTGCGCAGGGCCTGCGCAGGGGCACATCGCCCTGCCAGTCATAGCTGTTTTTCGGCAGGGCCATGGCCCGCATGGACGGCCCGGACTGGTGTGCTTTCGGCCCCCGGTTCCATGGCCTTTGCCAGAGGACATCGGTGGTTGCCCTGGACCAGGGATCCAGCAGTTCTATCTCCGGGTTAAAGCGATAACCGGCCTCCGGGTTATCGGGGCCGTCCGCCTTCCAGGTGTAGGTTATTTTTTCTTTGCCCGTTAATCCTTCAATAAACACATGCCAGAAAAAAAAGGTACGATTGATTTCCGGGTTAAGCTCAATGGTCTGAAACGGTTGCCGGCTGTCCGGTTTTTTGTACAGCAGTAACTGCATCCGGGTGGCATGCCGGGAAAAAACGCAGAAGTTGGTGCCGCTTTCCATGGGCGTGGCGCCCACCGGGTAGCGGTGTCCGGCATGGATGGTGTAGGGGATTGTTTTGCAGGTGGGCGTCATAAGTTGCATCGGATGGTACAAAAAATGGATAAAGAAACAAGTTACGGACAATGCAGTGTAACAGTTTTGACGTTGTTATGCTCGTTACTTTCCCTGATCCGTCCGTTACCGGATATGGGCAGGTCCACCTCGACCCGAACCCGGACAACGCCGTGGCAGGTCAGGTCGCCTGGGGCAATTACAGACATCTTGCCACCCGCTTTGCTCAGGATACCGGCTCCTTTTTGTTCAAGATATTTGAAACTGTAGCCGTTTCCTTTACGCCCTTTGACCGGACCTGTGGTTGGTGATCCTGTGTTCATATATGAAAGATAAAATCGCATGTCAGCCTGATTGAATTCTTTTTCAGGAATGGGCCCACCATTATTTTTGATATCGGCCCAGACACCGAGAACGCCCCTATGCTTTTTACTGTAGATCCTGGTGATGGTCAGGTCGGGAAGCCTGGTGACCCGAGGTATGTGCGGCACCTTGCCGAGTCCGGGATGATCAGTCTTTGTCGGGGCATGTGTCAGAGGATTGGCCGCCGGGCAGCTACCGGCTGCCGCCAGAAGGGCACAGAGACAACATGTTAAAAGAAGCGCTTTTTTGTTCATTTTGACCTCCTTGGTAGTGTAGTGCATTGGTTGTCCAAATCAGGTGTTGTGCAGTACTGCCGGGTGTGCTGTTGTTTTTTGGCACCGGTTATCCGTCCGGCATCTCCCATGCCGCTGTTCCACAGGCAGAAGCATAAAAAAATAATTGCCGTCGCCATGGCTACCAGAGTGATACTCGCCATGTGGTACCAGGTGATTCGTTCCATGGTCCCCCCCATTTGGTTGAAAAGTAAAACTGTTTCCTGTTCATTGGTGCCGGGAGTGCAGCAAAAGGTTCAAAAAAAATACAATGGGTTGAAAGCCATATTACCCACCGGCGCGGCAATATTCCCGCCGTTGATTTATAGGTAAGTCCGGTAGTGGATGACTCTCTCAGCAGTTTACATCTGCCAGATCCCTGGTATATGTTCACCTGCATTGTTTGCCGGTTGGATTATTTACAACGCCACCATCTATCCTGGTATTGATGATGCGGGTTAAAGCTGAATTTATGGAAACGCCGTGATCCTTACCTGTCATGACACTGTTTTCAACAGTTGCTCTGGAGTGGATGCCATTTACCAAGCCATAACACGTCATTCCTGCCGGGGCGCTTGCCCGTTGTGCTGCTATGGCATGCTGGTTTATCCGCAAGGGTAATAAAAAACGCCCCGTCGCTTGCGGCGCCGGGACGTTGGCTTGTTTTTTCAAAGGAAACTTGTCTGCTCCCTCAAGGGGGTAGTGGAATGTTTTTCTGCTAAAGAGTATTTCTATTCTCATTCATGGAAGACCGGCTCTCCCAGGACAGGTGCCACGTCAAAGTAGCCCGTATGCTCCCATACCGGGTTGATTAACCATTGTCCGTGCTTGAACTGGTACATCTTAATTGTGTAATTATAACGTTGCGCATGGTCAAAGCGCTTGGGCCAGATGACTGCATATCTCTCCCCGGGCAGCAGCGCCGGGATAACCTGTTCCCGGTAGGCGATGTTTCCGGTCGCGGGAGGTGCGGTAAGGTAGATGTCGATTTTGGTCTTTGGCGCCATATGTATGGAATTCTGATTTACTACGGCCACAAAGGTAAGTTTTTCCTGTCCGCCGACATGAAATTCGGCATGATTTTTCAGGTAAATCTTGGGAAAGACATCCACCGTTGCCTTTGGATTAAAATGGGCGCCGATATACACCTCTAATGAATCCCGTATCCGGTTATTGTCCCAGTTTGCTTCCTGAAAAGTGTGGTCCCGGTTGACCTCGATAACGTAATGCTTTCTTCCCTTCTTCCACCACTTGATACCTCGTTTTTTCCACTGGTCAGGCCCGGGAAAACGCTCTCCCGGAGCCAGGGACGGCACCTCCCAGGTATGGGTGCCGTCCCCGTCGATATGGAGGCGGAGAGTAGTGCTTTGCGAGGATGCGGTACCGACATTCTTGACAAAGAAGCGGAACCATCGTTTATGGCCGCCGACCCGGACATCGGAGGGCCTGGTAATGTATACCTGCAGATCGGGCAGGGTGCTGGTGCTGAACTGGAAATTACGACTGTTGTTGGCCGTGTTGGTTTCCCGGGTGCCTGAAAGAAATCGTACCCTGGCCGTGCCGCTGTAGATGCCGCTTGCCGGGATACCTGCCTGGAAACGGAATTCTTCAGCCTGGTGCAGCTGTTCATAGGGTGAAATATGGCCATGTCTTGTCACCGGAGCAATGTTCTCGCTGCCCAGGGGACCGTGAATATCCAGGGTGACCTGGATTGAGTCTCCGGAATTGACGGGATAGTCATCGCCGTTGTTGATCACGTGGCAGATGATCTCTGCCGTGTGGTATCGGAGCGGATGCTCGGGGGATACGGAGCAGTCAGTTATTTCAAAATCCGGTTTTGCCTGGGATCCGGGCGGTGCCGGCAGGGGAACCCCTCCCCGGAGAACCGGTTTGTGCATCGGGATCTGTTTCTTCTTCCCGGCCGGCTTGAAGGCGTTACTGATCTTCACTCTCGGTGCGGCATGGTGGAGCAGCCCGGCATCCTTGCCCGGCTGTATTCCATGCGCCCTGTGATTTATTTTTTCGTATTTTTCCGTGTTTTTCACGATTAGGGATCTAGTCAGGGAATT
>JALSNT010000586.1 GCA_026986885.1 Desulfobulbaceae bacterium | reverse complement strand
AACGGAAATTTTCGGGGAACTCATGCCCGGCGAATAACCTGAGGTCTGCTTCTGCCTCCGCCTGCCAACTGGACGACGATACGATCGGTCTTTTGCAGGCGGCCAACCAGCGTCTTAAACAGGTGTTTGGAGACATCGGGATATTTTTCTATCAGTTCACCCAGTTTGTCACCGGGATACCGCTTGACCGTGCAACGACCGGCGGAGACAATGGAGGCCGTGCGAACCTCATTAAGAATGGATGCCATTTCTCCGAAATATTCTCCCGGCTCCGTAATCTCGGCAATTTTTTTGCCGCCCCGCAGAACAGCTACCTTACCGCGCACCAGTTTGAAAAAATCCTTGTCCTTGTTTCCTTCCTGGATAATGGTGTCTCCTTCCTGGTATTCTTCGACATCCGGATTCACCAGATAGGCGGGCAGGCTGTCTTCATGGACAACCGTTCGCCGCAGGACTTCTTCCAGGCTGGTTACGCCTTCACGGGCCTTTTGCAGAGCTGCCTGGCGCAGGGTATACATGCCCTCCTGAACGGCAACCTTCCGCAGTTGTTCTTCGGACACCTCTGCCTGAATGGCCTTGGCAACCTCGTCAGTGACCTCCATCAGTTCAAAAAAACCGACCCGTCCCTTGTAGCCCAGACCGTTGCATTCGGAGCATCCCCTGGCCTTGTACAGGTTGAGATCTTCGATTTCTTCTTCTTTAAAGCCGACACCAATCAGTTTTTTCTTGTCATAGGTAGCGGGTTCACGACATTTGGGGCAAAGTCTCCGTCCCAGGCGCTGGGAAAGGACCATGGTCAGGGAGGATGCCAGCAGATAAGGTGGAATGCCGATATCCACCATCCGGCCGACCGTGGACGGTGAATCATTGGTATGGAGAGTCGAGAAAACAAGATGCCCTGTCATGGCCGCTTTCATGGCAATTTCTGCAGTGTCGATATCACGGATTTCACCGACCATAATGATGTCCGGATCCTGACGGAGAAAGGCCTTAAGCGCGGCGGCAAAGGTCATGCCGACTTCTGTGTTGACGTTGACCTGGTTGATACCCTTGAAGTTAAATTCAACAGGATCTTCGGCCGTTAGAATTTTAATATCCTCACTGTTGAGTGAATTAAGGGCTGAATAAAGCGTTACCGTCTTACCGGACCCGGTGGGCCCGGTAACCAGCAGCAGCCCTTGGGGGCGATTGAGACAGCGTTTCAGGGTATCAAAGGTCTTCTGTTCAAATCCGAGTTTGGTCAGGTCGACATTAAGTGAACTTTTATCAAGGATACGCAGGACAATCCCCTCCCCGTGCAGCAACGGCAGGGTTGAGACGCGGAAATCAACGGCCCGGTTGCGGCCCAGTCGCATTTTGATACGACCGTCCTGGGGTACCCGCCGCTCTGTAATGTTGAGGTCGGCGAGAATCTTGACCCGGGCGATGAGGGCGTTTTTAATGGTCAAGGGCAGGTTCATGGATTTGAACAGGGCACCGTCCTTACGGTAGCGGACCTGCATGGTTTTTTCAAAGGGTTCAATGTGGATATCACTGACCCCTTCCTGGACAGCCTTGACCAGGATACCGTTAACCAGTTTGATGATCGGGGCATCGGAGGCGGAAAATTGATCGAACCCGCCCTCG
>JALSNT010000585.1 GCA_026986885.1 Desulfobulbaceae bacterium | reverse complement strand
CAAAGCCGCGAATGAGAGAAATCAAGCCGATGGCCTGCCTGCGCAGGCCAAAAGAATCCTTGTTGCCGGTTGGTTTCTCACCTATGGCAAAACAACCGACCAGGGTATCCAGCCGGTCAGCGATACCAACAATAGCGCCGACCAGGGTTTTCGGCATCTCACCACCGGCCCGAACGGGCATATAATGTTCGGCTATGGCAACGGCCACGGTTTCCTCTTCTCCATCCAGACGGGCATACTCACAGCCGATTACCCCCTGCAGCGAAGGAAATTCGCCGACCATTTCCGTCAGCAGATCGGCCTTTGCCAGTCGGGCGGCCCGTACAGCCTGTTCTTTTTCTGCGGGATTAAGCTGATCCGAGAGAATACCTGCCAGCACGGCTATCCGCCTGCTTTTTGCCTCCATCGTACCAAGTTTCTGCTGGAAAATTATACCTGATAATTTATCCACCCGATCTTCGAGCCGCTGTTTTTTATCTTCATTAAAGAAAAAAAGACCGTCCTCCAGGCGGGCGCGAAGAACACGCTCATGGCCGCCGGCCGCCATATCCCGATCGTCGATTCCCGTATTGTTGACCGCAACAAAAAACGGCAGCAGATCACCAGTTTCTGTTGTTACGGGAAAATATTTTTGATGTTCACGCATGGAGGTGATCAGGGCTTCCCGTGGCAAAACAAGAAATTTCTCATCAAATTTTCCGCAAACTCCCCAGGGACTTTCCACCAGGTTGGTGACCGTATCAACGAGACCATCATCCAACATCGGTCTGCCGCCAATGATTTCCTTATTTTTCTCTTGCCGTCGTCGCACCGCCCCTTGCACCTCGTTAATAACAAGCCGGCGACGGCGGACGGGATCGACAATCACAAAGCGCTCCTCCAGACCCTTAAGATAATCAGCAACATTGCCTACCGGGAAAAAATCCGGGGCCATAAAGCGATGACCGCAACTCATGGCACGACCGGCAACGCCTTCAATGGTCAGCTCAACAACTTCTCCACCGTACAGGGCCAGCAACCATTGCAGAGGTCTGGCAAAAGTAAGAGAAGTTTCCGCCCATCGCATTGATTTCGGAAAGGGCAGTTCCTGCACAAGCAGAAGAAGCAATGAAGGCAGCAGCTCCCTGGTATATTTTCCGGCAATATTCTCCACTGCCGTCAAATACTCACCCTTCTCCGTGGTAACGATCTGTAATTCCTCGACAGGCAACCCCTTGGAGCGGGCAAATCCCAGTGCTGCTTTGGTGGGTCTGCCGGCGCTGTCATAGGCCGCTTTTTTAGGGGGACCGATATGAGTAGTTTGTTTATCCTCCTGCCTGTTCTGTATATCATCAATGATTAAGGTCAGACGTCTTGGAGTACCGACGGTGGAAATTTGTCCGTGCTTCAGGCCAAGTTCTGCCAGATGCTGCCGGGCAAACTCCTCCATAAAACAAAGGGCCGGCTGTATATACCCCGCTGGTATCTCCTCCGTACCTATTTCAAACAGGAGCTCATTCATTTAATCTCTTCTCTATTTCTCTAATTTGTATTTTTCTTACACGATCTTCGATACAGAACAACAGGCGTCCCTGATCTCAAGCATTTCGAATTCATGCACTCGTTCGCTTATCCTCGGACACGGAAGCAAAGGTAGAATAGCCATGGGCAAGATTTTCAACAACGACCTGAAACCAGCTGATATGAGGATGTGCCACCAGGACACCGCCGACCGTCCGGCAGACGGACTCCACGGATTCCGGCATCCTGATTTTTCTCAGACATTCTTCAAGGAGTTGAATCAGCTCTTCAATCCAGATAAAGCGATGAAAACGAACAGCGACACATGCCTGCCCCCACCTTCCAAGAGAACGGGGCAGGCCCCCGCTTTGCAAATCCCCGGCAGGTAAATGAATCGGCACCTCTATTTCCAGTACCAGATCATCGACCTGGTTGAGAGATCCATGCATTCGACATAAATACCTGTCGATTCCCATGTCACTACCCGGACAATCAGACTGAAAAAAAAAGGGGAATTCAATTTCAAGATGAGCCGACTCCGCCTCAAGCCGATCTTTCATCTCTTGAAGAATATGGTGAAAATGATGAAGATTAAAATTACCGTGGAACCGGTTCAAAATCTCGACAAACCGGCTCATATGGGTACCTTTGAACCTGTGCGGCAGGTTGACATACATATTGACCGTGGCCACGGTCTGCTGAGTCCGATTTTCCCGGTCCAGCACGGTCACCGGATAACAAATTGTTTTTACCCCGACCTTGCGAATGTTTATCCGCCGGTTGTCCCGCAGGTTTTGAATATCCTTCATGGGTAAAAACAGTTACCGGCAATGCCGCAGAAGCTACGCATCAAGATACTTGTGAACTGCGGCCTTAAGCTCATCCATATTGGCGGATTTAACGATGTACTCCTCAGAGGCCCAGGTGCCGAAATCCTGTTTATATTCCTGATAGGCAGAGCTGAGTATTACCGGCAGATCAGGTTTCATCTCCTTCATCTGCCGCAGGACCTCAATACCATTCATCCCCGGCATATTAATATCGAGGATGACAAGATCCGGCGGATCCTTTTTGAACAGCTCAAGGGCCTCTTCCCCGTTATAGGCGGATGCAACCTCAAACCCTTCGTCCTCAAATTCCTCCCGATATAAAAGCTGAATACCCTCTTCATCATCTACCAGGAGTATCTTTTTCTTTTCAGCCACTGATTCCTCCTAAAGTTCCACCTCCCGCAGATACCGGCAGGCATCTTCAGGTGGCATGGGATTGATATAAAACCCGGAACCCCACTCAAAGCCGGCAATACTTGTAACCTTGGGAACAATCTCAAAATGCCAGTGGTAATGGTCAAGCGGCTGGGAGCGGAGGGGTTGGGTATGGAGAACAAAATTATAGGGAATGCCCGGGATACAGGAATCAAGACGCCGCAAAGTCTCGGAAAATATATCGGTCAAAGCTGATAACGACTGACCGGACTGATCAACATACGATGAATTGTGCTGCCTGGGCATGATCCACATTTCAAAAGGCATCCTGGGGGCAAACGGGGTCAGACAGACAAATTCGTCATTTTCACATACCAGGCGAATATTCTGCTGAATCTCCTGGCGAATTATATCACAAAAAATACAGCGGTCTTTGTACTTGAAATAGGAAAGACTCCCATCCAGCTCGGAAGTAACCATACGGGGCAACACCGGCAGGGCAACGAGTTGGGAATGTGAATGTTCAAGGGACGCTCCAGCAGCCTTGCCGAAATTTTTAAACACCATAACATAGCGAAAACGCGGATCCTTGGACAGATCCCAAATCCGTTCCCGGAAGGCCCTGAAGGTCAGAATCATCTGTTCATGGGGCAGATAGGCAAAACGATCCTCATGCCTGGGACTTTCAACAATGACCTCATGGGCACCAATGCCGTTCATGCGATCATAAAGGCCTTCACCCTGCTTATCGAGATCCCCTTCAATAACCAGAGCCGGATACTTATTGGGGACAACACGCAGACGCCAGCTTGAAGAATTCGGCGGCATACCGGGCTCACGTCCATAGACCAGGACCTCGGGGGGAGTCGTCTTTTCATTGCCGGGACAGAGCGGGCAAAAGCCCCCTTTGGTTTCCACATCCTCAATAATGAAATCCGTGGGTCGTTTTCCCCTTTCCTGGGCAATGATAATCCATCGCCCGAG
Source organism: Desulfobulbaceae bacterium (assembly GCA_026986885.1). The sequence continues at coordinate 3,717 of JALSNT010000585.1, read as the reverse complement.
AATTGGATCCTTCCGTAATTCAGGCATGATCTGTTACCGACCCTGTTCCTTTTCCCGCTGTTCCTGGCGGATTTTACAATCAATACATAGTTCGGCCACAGGCCTGGCCTCAAGCCTTTTGACCGATATTTTTTCCCCGCACTCCTGACAAATCCCGTATGCTCCCTCTTTAATCCGGGCAAGGGCCTCATCGATTTTTTCCATGAGTTTACGCTCCCGTCCCCGGAGACGCAATTCAAAACCACGGTCCGATTCAACGGTTGCCCGATCATTGGGATCGGGAATATTACCGGACTGGGCGGTCATTTCCGACAGGGTTTGTTCGACATCGGCATATATTTCTTTCTTCATCGCCTCAAGCTGTTCCTTGAGGTTTTTCAAATCACTATCCTTCATAACCGTCTCCGGTTTTATTTGCAGGGATCCATTTTTCCTGCCGTTACCAGTAAATAATGAATAGTACCGGATGGGGTACCATCCGACAAATCAATCATATCGGCCGGACAAATTCACCACTCTTGCCGCCGCTTTTTTTCAACAGACGGATATCGGAAATTACCATGGTCTTGTCTACGGCCTTACACATATCATAAATCGTCAAAGCGGCAACGGAAACAGCTGTTAATGCCTCCATCTCCACACCGGTTTTTCCGGTGATACCGACAGTCGCCTCAATTGCAACTGTCCGCTGCTCATCAAGGAAGCGAAAACCGACATCAATACCGGTAACGGCCAGCGGATGACAGAGCGGAATGAGCTGATCCACTTTTTTGGCCGCCATAATAGCGGCAATCCGGGCGACGCCGAGGACATCACCTTTTTTAATGGAACCGGCCCTAACCATTGTGTAGGCCTTCTTAGACATTGATATCCGGCCTTCAGCAGTTGCCCGGCGAACGGTTTCATCCTTGGCGCTGACATCAACCATTTTCGCGTTGCCGTCACTGTCGAAATGGGTGAACCCTGCGCTTTCCTTCATGCATCAGTCCCCACGGACTTCCTCTTTGTTATTTTCCGAGATATTCTTCTTATGCCTGCTCAAATGCCCATGGAAAAGTCTGGCAAAAAAACCTTCTTCTTCCTGTTCGCAACATAGCTCATCAAACTCACAGAGCAACTCTTTTTGTCTCTTGCTCAATCCGGTTGGGGTCTGCACCTGTACTTCAACAACCATATCACCGCGTCGACCGCCACGCAGACTGACTACTCCCTCCCCCCGCAAGGTGAACTGCCGACCGGTTTGTGTTCCAGCCGGTATCTTGAGTAGTGCGGATCCGTCAATGGTGGGCACCTCAATTTCACAACCAAGGGCTGCCCGGATCATGGACAGGGGATATTTAAGATAGATGGTTCGGCCGTCCCGCTGGAAAAAATCATGGGCGCCGACATGAATTACAATATAGAGATCACCGGCTTGTCCTCCCCGCCGTCCCCCCTCTCCTTCACCGGAAAGGCGCATCCTGGAACCGGTATCAACGCCGGCAGGTATCTTCAAATTTACCTTCTTCGTTCGGTTGACAAGGCCGGAACCGTTGCAGTCTCCACAGGGGTCGCTGATAACCTGACCACTGCCATGGCACTGCGGACAGGTAGAACTGACCTGAAAAAAACCCTGGGAGCGTATCACCTGACCGCGACCACCGCAACTGGGACAGGTCTGAGGTTTATGGCCGGGCCGGGCTCCTGTTCCTTCACAGGTCCAGCAGGTTTCCCGCTTGGTAATTTCAATCTCCCGCTCCACCCCATGCACGGCTTCCATAAACGATATTTCAAGATCATAGCGGAGATCATCACCGGCAACCGGCCCATGGGGATCATGTTGCCTGCGGCCGCCGAATCCGAACAAATCTCCAAAAATATCACTCATATGGGAGAAGATATCTTCGCTGCTTCCCGGACCGTGATAGCCGGTATTTTTCAGGCCTTCATGACCGTAGGTATCATACAGCCGCCGCTTCTGCTGATCGCTTAAAACCTCATAGGCCTCGGCCGCCTCTTTAAAACGGGCCTCGGCATCGGCATCTCCGGGATTACGGTCCGGATGATATTTCATGGCCAGTTTGCGATATGATTTTTTTATCACCTCGCCATCGGCATCCCGGGAAACCCCTAAAATTTCATAATAACACTTCTTCATAGCCTACCGATTGAAGTTTTCCGCTGCAAGTGAGGGCATCATCCTGTTATGCTGCCCAGGATCATGCCGCTGTTTATGCACACAGTCCCACGGGAGATATAGTTCTCCCGGACCTGCAAAAATAATACCATCCACCTTCTTCAGGTTGTTTCCGGCGCTTCTTCGCTCTCTTCCGCGGCAAGGAGTTCCGCCTCTCTGGATTTTCGTTCCTCCGGCAGTTCAAAAATATTGTCAAAGGTAACTTTGCCGGCGGCAATCTCCCGCAGGGTCATAACGATTTCCTTATTTTTCCCGGAAACCAGAAAAGGCTCTCCCTTACGATGCTGACGAATGCGTTCAACCGCCAGGTGAATAAGGGAAAATCTGTTGTGATTTCCCACAGTTTCCAGGCAATCTTCCACAGTAATACGAGCCATAATTTATTTCTCCAAATAGTGTCCGACCGGAAATCAAGGGCGTTGACAGTCGGCCCGGATGATCTCGGTTACGGGATATCTTATTCTGTAAGCATTTTAACGAGATTGGCAAGTCTCCCGGCGCCTATGATTTTTCAAAGGGATTGCGCAGAAGTAATGTCTCCTCACGATCAGGTCCCACGGAAATAATCGCCGGAGATATTCCTGAAATATCCTCGATACGTTTGACATAATCCTTTGCCTGCGGCGGCAGATCTTCATAGCTGCGGACAGCGGTAATATCCTGATCCCAGCCCGCAACCTCTTCATAAACAGGCCTGGCCTTGATTATTTTACGAATATTGCCGGGCATACAGGTAAACTCTTCGTCATCGACCATATATTTACGAGCGATATTCAGGGTCTTCCGGCCGGACAGGACATCAAGTTTAGTGATGGCAAGCCCGGTGAGACCGTTTAACCTGACGGCATCTGCGGCAACCACCATATCCAGCCAGCCGCAGCGGCGCCGTCGCCCTGTAGTCGCCCCGAATTCTCCCCCTTTTCTCTGTATTTCATCACCAATGGGATCACCCTCGGGGAGCTCAGTGGGAAAAGGACCCTCGCCGACCCTGGTTGTATAGGCCTTTAAAATGCCGATCACCTCATCAATGTGGGCAGGACCAAACCCAGAACCAATACACGCATTGCCGGCAATGGTATTTGAGGAGGTTACAAAGGGATATGTTCCATGGTCAATGTCAAGCTGGGTTCCCTGGGCGCCTTCAAACAAGACATTCTTCCCGGCCCTGCGGGCGGTATCCAGGGCTACCGAAACATTACCGATGAACGGGGAAAGCTTCTCGGCATACTGCTCAAACTCGGCCTTGATATCATCAAAAGAGGCGGCTTCGGCGCCATATTGTTTAGTCAGGTAAAAATTTTTCTCTTCAACATTGGCCTGCAGTTTATCAAGGAGCTGCCCCGGATCTAAAAAATCACCGGCCTTGATGCCGACCCGCCCCACTTTGTCCATGTAACAGGGACCGATGCCGCGACCGGTGGTGCCGATTTTTTTGCCCTTGGCCAGGGATGCTTCACGGGCATGGTCAAGCATCTTATGATAAGGCATAATGAGGTGAGCCTTTTCACTGATCATCAGGCGGGCGGGAGTCACCGGTAACC
>JALSNT010000584.1 GCA_026986885.1 Desulfobulbaceae bacterium | reverse complement strand
AACATCAATAAAGCCGAAACAACAGATTGCCTGTTACCTGAACTGAGCCTGAATTCATTCACTGCATTTCACCGGAAAAAGCGATGGTATCCCTGATTTCAGCCTGGCTGAGTTGCAGTGGTAATCATATTATTTTTTGTGGCTGCCCTCTGTTTTATCCTGATCATCCGGTGCCGGTTTATCGGATAACTCATCCATTCTGCCGGCAGCTTCAAGCAATGGGACCAGCTCTCTGTTAATGCTCTTGTCGGCAGGGTGTTGCCGATGCAGCAGCAAAAGAATTGCCGTGAGTTCCGCTTTTTTGCCATGGGTACGAAACCAGTCCGCCATCTGGACAAAGACACCGTTTCGATCATTGGTCATCGTGCCCACATCCTGCCATAAGCGATCTATCCTGCTCCTGTTATTTCCCTGCACAAGGGTGACAAGATTTACGGCTAACTCCTTGCGCAAACGATCACGTTCCCGGACCACTCCCTGATCATCGGGAACAAGCTCAAGATAGAGGGAAAAAAAATCAAGGGACTTGCCGGGTTGCCCAATTTTTTTATGGAGCCGGGCAGCCCGTAAAAGAAGATCAACATTAATCGGATCAACCTTGAGCTGCCGTTCAGTATGCCGAAGGGCCATCGCCAAGTTACCTTTTTGCAGATAATACCCGGCCAGCCATGCATTGGCCTGAATATCGTCGGGGACGAGTGCGACAAAACGTTGCCAGTATCCGGCGGCCTTTTCCCTGTTTTTCAGTTGACTCTCCGCCCTGGCCAGCAGCTTAAGCAGGTTCGCATTATCCGGATAATCCGTGATCGCCTTTGCCAGCAGGGTTCGTGTCTTGTCGGGTTTACCCAGCGCCAGGGCTATACTGCCGGTTCGTTGCAAGAGAGCAGGATCTCCAGGTTTTCGCAGCAGCAAAAGTTCCAGCAGAGGCAACTCAGCCTCCCTGTTTCCCTGAAGATCCAGGGCATCTATCAGGCCGGTCAGGGCTTTAACGGCATCAGGACCATCCGGACAACTCTCATACAGCGCACCAAACTGCTTGACGGCCTGGGCGAACCTGCCTTCATGCAGCGCAACCCCGGCCCGGGCAAAAATGTATTTGCGACTACCTGGATTATGGGCAATGAGAGTATCCAGTTCCTCCCCGGCCTGGCGCCATCGTTTTTCCTGCATTAAAATAGCTGCATATTCCCATCTTGCCTCGTCAATGGAGCTTTTTTTCTGCAGCAGCAGTTCATACTGCACAAGTGCCTGGCCGATTTTTCCCTTTCTATACAGTGCCCGAGCCTGGTCCCAGTCGGTCTTCCAGCGGGGTAAGGTTGTCTTGGCAGCGTAGGAAATATCATGATCCGGAACAACGGCTGCCGCGTCGGCAGGAGTATCTCCGCCGGCCTGGGCAGTACAGGTAAGACCAAGCAAGGCAAGGATTGCAACCGGGACGGCTATGTAGAAAAGACGAAAAGAACTCACGAAATATGCTGGAAGTTTCCTGAGGGAACCCCTGTGGATGAATTTATCTTGATAAATCTATTTTGAGGAATAAAAATCGGCAATGGTCCGGACAACGAAAGCAAGTTGCTCCCGATTAAGATCAGGATAAATCGGCAGGGCAAGAGACTCGCGGGCAGCCCTCTCGGCAACCGGAAA
>JALSNT010000583.1 GCA_026986885.1 Desulfobulbaceae bacterium | reverse complement strand
ATACCCTGGAAAAAGGGAAAGAGACAACCGATGAACACATCCATCCTCAATGCCGGGGCCGTTCCGATGGAATCTGTAATCGCCTGCTGCAGGGACCCGACGGGGTCAGCCTGGCGCCATGGGAGGGAAATCCTCTCCATCCCGCAGCCAACACGGACGGAGTTGTTGTTTTCGGTCCAGCCCACGCCACCCTTGCCCGGGCACTTGCCCGTATCGCCGTTATCCTGGCCCATCACTACCATTGCCTGCCTCTGTCGGTGCGGGTTCTGGTAAAAAAGGAAAAGGGGAAACACACGGACGAGGAAATCAAATCCATGTTTCTACCGGAACGCGATGAAGCAGACAGTCTGGGATACCCGCTGCTGACCGAAACCATTTATGATGAACCCGCTTCCGCCCTGGTCACGGCAACGGAATACAATAACGGGTACGCCGTGGTCCTCGGCTATCCTCTGGGCAACAAACCTCTGAGTTTTCAAAAGGTGCTGGATAGGGTCGTCGCCCATGTCGGCTGCCCGGTCATTGCCGTCCGTTTTGTCGGTGAACTTACCTGCAGGCGCATTCTGGTGCCCTTTCTTGTTTCTGAAGAACTTGCGGAACTTCTTCCCCTCTGCGAAGCCTTTGCCACCGCCGCCCAACCTGTAATCACCTTTTTACAGATGTTGCCGGCCGATTGTTCCCGGCAGGAGATTGCGGACTGCAAAACGCAGATTCACACATGGCTGGAGACAACCCTTGTCGATACTGATACCAAGGTACGGATCGAATGCACGGACTCCCGGCTTGAGACCATTCTGAGCGCTGTCCATTTTCACGACGTTATCTTTATGACGGCCGCCCGTCGTAATAAAATACAACGATTTTTTTTAGGCTCTCTGGCCAACTCTGTGGTAAATAACTGCAAAAAACCGGTGTTTGTCGTCTACGGTCCATTGGTCGATATTCGCTGATAAACAAAAACATGACAGGAAGAAAAAAAATAATCGTTATCGGTGGCGGGGCGGCAGGCATGATGGCTGCCGCTCAAGCGGCTGAAGCCGGCGCCGAAGTTATCCTTCTGGAAAAAATGAAACGACCGGGGTTGAAGATCGGTATCTCCGGCAAGGGCAGGTGTAACCTGACCAATATTGCCGACCGTGCCTCCTTTATTGAACATTTCGGCAAAAACGGTCGTTTCCTCCATCAGGTTTTCAACCGGTTCTTTTCCGCGGAATTGATCAATTTTTTCTCGGACCTCGGCCTTGAAGTCATTACCGAGCGCGGAGGCCGGGTTTTTCCGAAAAACGGCAGGGCACTGCAGGTGGTCAAGGTGCTGCGCCGTCGGCTTGAAAAATCCGGAGTACGCATCATTACGCAATCTCCGGTTACCCGGTTACTGACCGGCGGGGACACGCTGCATGCCGTGGAATGTGGGAACACGCGCTACCGGTGTGATGCGGCAATTTTAACCACTGGCGGCAGCTCCTACCCGGCTACCGGCTCAAGTGGTGACGGTTACCAACTGGCAGGCCTGCTTGGCCACCGGATTATCAACCCCCGTCCGGCCCTGGTGCCGCTGGAAACAGTGGAAGATTTTCATGCGGCGGCGGGCCTGCAACTGCGCAATATCGGGCTGCGGTTATTGATCAACGGTAAACGACGTGATC
>JALSNT010000582.1 GCA_026986885.1 Desulfobulbaceae bacterium | reverse complement strand
GCCAAAACAACAACCAACGCGCCCAGCTACGGCTGTACCTTTGTCGAGATTAAGGTAGATATCGAGATGTGCCGGGTCACCATCAGGGAAATCATCAATGTTCACGATGCCGGCAGGATCATCCATCCGCTTTCGGCTCGCGGGCAGGTGCACGGCGGTATGGCCATGGGCATCGGCATGACCCTTTTTGAAGGGCTGCAGATAGATCCTGAAAACGGTCGGATTTATAACGGCAACCTGCTGGACTATAAAATCCCCACCTGTGTGGACATCCCGGAACTCACCGATGCCTTTGTCGAAACCGTTGACCCGACCAGCCCCTACGGTAACAAATCCCTGGGCGAGCCGCCGATTATCTCCCAGGGCCCAGCCATTCGCAATGCAATCTGGGATGCCACCGGGGTAAAGATTAATGAAATGCCGATGACGCCCAAGGTACTGTTTACCCATTTTGCGGCCGCAGGCCTCCTGGAATAACAGCTACCTGAATTGAGCAAGAGAAAAGACAATGTTTCCCATAGACAACTATCACTATGCGACCTCCATCAAAGATGCGGTCAAGGTACTGGCTGCCGATGAACAGGCAAAAATCCTTGCCGGCGGTACCGATGTGCTGGTACGGCTGCATGAGGGCAAGCCCGGATACGGTCATCTGGTCGATATCAACGGCCTGGACGAACTCCGGCAGATCAGCAGGGATAAAAAGGGCACCATTTTCATCGGCTCCCTGGCAAGCTTCAGTGAAATCTGCCGACATGGGATCATCAGCGAACACCTGCCCATGCTTGCCCAGTCCCTGTTGACCATCGGCGGGCCGCAGATACGCAATACCGGCACCATGGGCGGCAATATCTGTAACGGCGCCGTCAGCGCCGACAGCGCCTGTGCCGCCCTGGTGTATGAATTTGATCTCCAGATCCAGGGCCCGACCGGAGAACGGACAGAATCCATCCACGGCTTCCACACCGGTCCCGGGCGCACCATTTTGCGGCAGGGGGACCTGCTCAAATATTTTGTAATCAGGCCGGAGAACTATACCGGCTTCGGCGCCGCGTACATAAAATATGCCATGCGCGGGGCCATGGATATCGCCACCATCGGCTGCGGCGCGGCGGTGAAAATGAACGGAACCGTCTTTGATACCGTCAAACTCGCCTTTACCGTGGCAGCGCCCACCCCCATCCGCTGCCGGACAGCGGAACAGGCCGTAACCGGCAGGGATTTTTCAGAAGAGACAATACAAATCCTGACCGATGCGCTTACAAAAGATGTCAAGCCGCGTACCTCCTGGCGGGCTTCAAAGGAATTCAGACTGCATATTATTAAAACGCTGGCAAAAAAAGTTACCAGGCAGGCGATTGAAAACCAGGGAGGGGCGTGCTGATGCAGACCAGAAACATCAACCTGACCATAAACGGCAAAAAATATGAACTAGCGGTGGATATACGCAAATCGCTGATGGAACTGCTGCGGGAACTGGGCTTTACCAGTGTCAAACAGGGGTGCGGGGTTGGAGAATGCGGGGCCTGTACCGTCCTGGTTGATAATATGGCCGTTGACTCCTGCCTCTACCTGGCCACCTGGGCGGATAATAAGAAAATCCGCACGGCCGAAGGTGAATGCCGAAATGGCGAGCTCTCGCCGGTGCAGGAGGCCTACGTG
>JALSNT010000581.1 GCA_026986885.1 Desulfobulbaceae bacterium | reverse complement strand
TCTTTAGCCGCCAGTCCGGCCAGTTTCTCCACATAGGTTGAGGTCAGTTTCGCCAGATTCCGATACTGGAGAATAAGGCCGGGCAGTTCATGTTTGACGCTCAGCTTCTCCAGCACCTTGACATCGGTGGAATATCCGCTTTTTGTCTTTCTACCTTTGGGCAGGTTAAGTTCATCAAAGAGAATTTCCGCCAACTGCTTGGGAGAATTAATATTAAACGGATGACCAGCCGATGCATAAATCTGTGTTTCAAGTTCGTGCAAACGCTCATGGAATTCCGCCGCTAACAGTTTCAGTACCTTGCGGTCAACCAGAATACCGGCCCGCTCCATACGCGCAAGCACCGGGATAAGCGGCCCCTCCACCCTGGTGAAAAGATGCCAGAGGTTCAACTCCTGCAGCCGCGGTTTCTGCTGCTGGAAGAGCGAAAGTGCCCCGTAGACATCTTCACAACTGTAATTTTTCGCCTCCTCAAGGCCCACCCCGCAAAAGGCACCGTCTCCCTTTGCCCCGCCGGTCACCTCGGCAAAGGAGGTCATTTCAATATTCATCTCCCGGCAAAGATCATCCAGCTTGTAGGAACGACGGCCGGGTTCCAGCAGCCAGGCCCCGACCATGGTATCATAAAGAGGCCCCCGCAGGACAACACCGCCGTTAACCGGGTTGGCAAATACCGTCCAGTCATATTTAAGATTATGACCAATCTTCGGCAATGATTCATTGTCTAAAAAAGGTCCGAGTGCGGCAAGGACATCATCCCGGTCCAATTGGCCGGAACGCCTCGTTCCCCTGTCGTCGCAATGGGCCAGCGGTATATACCAGGCCTTGTTCACATCAACACAGAGTGAGATACCAACCAGAAGTGCCCGCCGCGCATGCAGAGAATCCGTTTCCGTGTCGATGGCCAGATGTTCGGCTCCCTCCAGCTCGCCGACAAGTTGATCAAGTTCATCCCTGCTCTGAACAAGAAAAAAGTTTTCAGTCGCCGGTTTTTCAGCAGTGGTATCGGCTGCCAGCAGGGTGGAAAATTCAAGCTCGGTCAACAGAGCACGCAATTTTTCATTATCAGAATCACCAATGACATAGTCTTTCGGGTCAGCCGGCACCTCAACGGTATCACAGAGCCGGATCAGATCCCTTGAGAGAAAGGCATCATCCTTATGGGCAATGAGCCGCTCTTTCATCTTTGATTTTTTCAACCCGTCCACGGCTGCATATAATCCCTCAAGAGAACCGTAAGCGGCAATCAGTTTCTGCGCGGTTTTAGGACCGATGCCCGGGACACCGGGAATGTTGTCGGCACTGTCACCGGTAAGGGCTAAATAATCCAGCAACTGCACCGGAGTGACCCCGTATTTCTCCTTAACCTTTGCCTCGTCCATGAGCTTATCGTTCATGGGATCCCAGAGGACGACATTTTTTGAGACCAGCTGCAACAGATCCTTGTCACCGGAAACAATCACCACCCGGCAATCATCGCCGGCCAGACGCCGGACAGCCGCTGCAATCAGATCATCCGCCTCCTTGTCCGCATGCTCCATGGACAGGATGTTATAGGCATCGACTATTTTATGAATATAGGGAATCTGCGGTACCAGGTCATCGGGCATCGGCGGCCGGTTTGCCTTATACTCGGGATATAGTTTATGGCGAAATACCGGCCCCCTGGTATCCCAGGCAACAGCCAGGCATTCAGGCTTCTTTTCCCGCATAATACGCCTGAGAATTGTCGTAAAACCGTACACCGCGTGGGTGGGCAGCCCGGAGCTGGTGGACAGCGGACGGATGGCATGATAGGCCCGATAAATATAGGCGCTGCCGTCAACCAGATATACCTCGCGCATGGCACCCATATCAAATTGCCAGCATTTGATTAAGGGATTTTTTCGCCTGGACCGCTGTTTCCAGGTCGACCTGCACCTGATTGACGACCTTCCCTGCCGCCAGATTGTCCAGAACCCACAAGAGATTGGCGGGACTGACGGCATCCATGGTCGGACAGAGACAACCGGGAGTCAGGGAGTTAACGGTCCGATCCGGATATTCATCGGCTAACCGCCGCACCAGGTTGATCTCGGTGCCGATCCCCCAATGACTGCCCGGGCCTCCCTCGGTAACGGCCTTAATAATCCCCTCGGTTGAGCCGTATAAATCAGCCGCTCGCACCACCTCATTGCGACATTCAGGATGAACAATAATCTTCACATCCGGATCCACGGCCCGCCAATAGCTGAGATGCTCCGGAAAAATCCGCATGTGCACCTCGCAATAGCCGTCCCAGAGGACCACCCGTGCGTCGGCAAGCATTTTTACATCATTGCCGCCCATGGGCTCACCCCGCCGCCAGAGGACAATCTGATCATCAGGGATATCCAGCATCCAGGCTCCGTTGCGCCCAAGATGCTGATCGGGAAAGAAAAAAACCATTTTCCCCTGTGCAAGCGCCCAGGCCAGTACCTCCCTGGCATTGGAAGAGGTGCAGACCGAACCGCCATGTTCACCGACAAAGGCCTTAACTGCGGCCGAAGAGTTCACATAGGTAATGGGAATCACATCACCGTCTTCTATCCCGGCCGCAGAAACCAACTCCTGCCAGGCAGCAGCAATGGCGGGACGCGTCGACATATCCGCCATGGGACAGCCGGCATCAAGATGGGGAAGCAACACCTTCTGATTGTCGGCGGCAAGAATATCCGCAACCTCGGCCATAAAATACACGCCACAGAAAACAAGAAATTCCTTATCCTGGATGGCTGCGGCCTCGCGGGAGAGTTTCAACGAATCACCCTTCAGGTCTGCAAACCTGTAAACGCTGTCACGCTGATAATGATGACCAAGGATCAACAAACGATCGGACAGTTCCTGTTTACGCGCCGCTATCCGATCAAGCAGTTCAGCTTCTCCAATCCCTAAGTACCGATTTCCTATATCAATCTGCCGCATTGTCGACATGATGTACTCCCGTATAATTCATCCGATGTGAACCACCGGCTAATATATGCATGAAACGCTCAATTCAGGTGAAAAAAAATTTCCATCTCAATTAACAGGTTTTTTACTGTCCTCACAACAAAAAAACCCTGCCCGTCCGGGCAGGGTTTTGCTTTTTCGTATTTTGTTTTGTCTGGAATACTACATTCAGGCGGCCGCAGCCTTCACCCAGGCAGCCTGCGGGCCTTTATCCCCTTCTTCCATAAGAAAAAGGACTTCATCACCCTCATCAAGATCATCCATGGCGACATCCTTAAGCGATGATTCATGGAAAAAAACCTCCTGCTGATCAGGGGTCAGGATAAAGCCATAAGATTTTTCCGGAAAAAGCCGACGGATTTTCCCGCTGGCCTTTAAGCCGGGCAACCCGCCTGCCGCCTTTGCCACCTTATGATTATTGTGCTTTTTGCGTACAATTTCTTTCAACTGCAGTCCAAGGACATCAAAAGATTCCACGAGAAGCGGATGTACCTTTTCACCCCAGCGTTTTACAACCACGGTATCATTGGGTACTGTGGCGACCAGACGCACTTCATAGCCACCCTCTTTATATCCGGGAGTGGCCTCAATGGTTACGCGTAAATGAAGGACAAAATTTGCATAATGGCGGATGAGTTTATCCCGCTCTTCCTCAATTTTTTCCTGCCAGCCCTTCCGCATGTCCACATTTCTGGCCTCAACTTTCAGTTCCATATTGATCCTCCAAGATTATGGTCGTCAGCGACCCCATGTCGCTGCCTGGAAACAAGCAAGACTTTCTCCGGCCCATCCAGAGGAAAACAGCCATCCTCTTCTTGCAACACAACTCTGAAATGAATATAAGGGAAACAGCCTGATGGGAGATGAAGGAAAGAATGCTTCTTGATCATACCTTTACTATAGGCACAGGCCATATCAGAAATCAAGGGTCAATTTTGATCAACTCGTAAAAAGTCCCGGTGTACACAAAGATGGCTCAGTATAAAAACTTCATGCATGAACAAAAAAGCACCGGCATTCTCCTGCTCAACCTGGGTGGTCCGCAAAAACCTGAAGACGTTGAACCGTTTCTCTACAATCTTTTTTCCGACCGGCAGATCATCAGACTCGGCCCTTTTTTTCTGCAGAAATATATTGCCCGTCGCATAGCAAGACGCAGAGCCCCCCAAAGCAGGGAAAATTATGCAAAAATAGGTGGCGGCTCCCCGATTCTCGCCATTACCGAAAAACAGGCAACATCCCTGGAAACCGCCCTGAACAGTGCCGGCAACTACCGGGTTCTGCCCTGCATGCGCTACTGGCATCCCTTTAGCGAAGAGAGTGTTGCCGAGCTGTCGGCCATCGGGGTGACTCGTCTTATCGCCCTTCCCCTCTATCCCCATTACTCCATAGCCACCACCGGCTCCTCCATCAGTGATCTGCAGAAATCATTAAAAAAAATTCCCTCGCCACCCCCGCTGTCGATTATCAGGTCATGGCCAGAACAGCCCGCCTATATCAAGGCAATCAGCAACCGTATTGTACAGGGGATTGCCGACTTCAACCAGGGGAAGGTTGAAGTCGTCTACAGCGCCCACAGCCTGCCCCGGCAATTTATCGAGGACGGCGATCCCTACGTCGAGGAGCTGCACAAGACCATTGCCGCGATAGAGGCCCGCACCGGCATCCAGGGGCACCTCTGCTATCAGAGCCGCAGCGGCCCGGTCCAATGGCTGGAACCCTCAACACCGGACATGCTCAACACCCTGGCCGGTCGCGGCTGCCGCTCCATTCTCATGGTACCGATCTCTTTTGTTTCCGATCACGTGGAGACCCTGTATGAAATCGACATCCTCTATCGACAGATGGCCCGGGACCTTGGTATACGGCTGAAATCCACTCCCGGCCTCAATAACGATCCATTATTCATTCAGGGACTGGCGGAACTTATCCTGGAGCACGAAAAAAAGGAGTACCTAAAAGATTAACTCAGCCGGCTGAATGCCCAGCTCCGAAGGGTGGCAGCTTTCCACTATCGGACGGTTAAAACCACCGCGCTCCCTGTCCCAGGTGCCCAGGCTCATCCGATATCGTTTGGTATAGGTGGAATCGCCGTTATCCCGCAGTAGCAGGACCCAGAGTTCCGCAGATTCTTTTTCTTTGTCGGGCGGCGTCGTCACGATCCCCATTTCCCCATCTTCAAATTTCAACACGGTGCCCAGGGGGTAAACACCAAGCATATTAATAAAAACTTTAAGTAGAATCGGATCAAAATCGGTGCCCGATCCCTTGAACATAAGTCCCAGGGCCTGGTCCGGACTCAAAAATTTTGAACGGTAGATTCGTTGCGAGGTGACGGCATCATAGACATCGGCAATGGAAACGATACGACCAAGCAGGGTCAGCGGTTTTTTCCGGGGCGTCTTCGGGTAGCCGGAAAGATCATAGCGGAGATGATGCTCAAACGGCGGCAGCAGGATATCCGCCTTTTTATCATAGGATGCCCGCAAACGAATAATTCGACGAACACTGTTGAGGGAATGTTTCTGCATTTCGGCAAGCTCGTTACCTTCCAGCTTACCCGGTTTGTTTAAAATATCTTTGGGCACATCTATCTTGCCGAGATCATGGAACAGACCGCTCAAACCCAAGCGTCCCAGCAAGGTCCGTGAAAGCCCGATCCTGTTACCGAGACAGACGGAAAGGATGGCCACATTGACGGAATGGGTGAAGGTATAATCATCATAGTCACGAATGGTGGAAAGGCCTAACAGGACATTGTCATCATCCATGATAAGATCGACCATATTCTGTACCATGTGTACCGCCTTGCCGATTCCGGCATACCTGCCGGTCGATAGTTTCTGCGACAGGGTTTGCAGAGAACTCATGGCGTAGCTGTAGGTACGCATGGCCTTTTTTCTGACTCTCTCCTTCTTTTTTTCTTTGCCTCCCGTTCCGGCGGCGGGCTTTTGGGGTTCGTTTTTCTCTGCAACGTCCAACGACTGCAGACGACGTTTTATCTCCCGGGCCGCCTCACTTTCTTCGGGATGTGTCGCCGCAGGCATTGTCTTCTTTGACGACGGTGGGGCCGATGTAGAAGACAGCGCATCGGCAAAAAAGGAGTCCAGAGATTCCGTCTGGGTTGGATCAATCACGTCAACCCATGGAAATTTATCGTCGGCCATCTCCATCGTCAACCAATGGAAAGGATTGTCCTGCCGGCCGGATCTATTCAACACCCGGGCAAAGGCCGTGATATCCCGCAACGAGGCATAGGTAACATTCTGATAAAATTTCAGCCCGTCAAGCTGTCGATCTTCAAAAAATGTTAGCATCTTACGCACAAGACCGGCGGCATTGCGCTTAAAAAGAACCTTTTCCTGCTGCAGATAAAAACCGCCCACGGCAACCAGCAGAGTTATTTCATCATCTTGGGCAAGAAGCCGGCCGCTTACTTCAAGAAACGCCTCAACACTCCTGATAAGCAGTCGGTTATTATCCTGATGGATAGCCGCTGTACTGAGTAGATTGTTCAATACCTGAATAAACTGCTGCCCCAGGAAACGAGTTTCTGCAGGCCCGTCATGCCCGGGCGCTCCATTATGCCCCATCTCTCTATTTCCCCAGCGCTTTTTTGCAGGCAAGGCGAACATCCGGCAAAATACCTGCCGCCCCCTCCTCAAGAATCTGATTCGCTTCTATGATTTGCAGCTCTCGCAGAGCTATCGCCGCCCCCTGTTTATGATGCAAGGCTTGGCGATTAAATATTTCCCCTAACTTGCCGCCCATTAAAATATCTTGCAAAACAGGAAGTAAAGCGGCTGACCCGCAACAGCCAAGTGCCCTGTAACAGGCGACGAGATGATCCTTGTCGGCAATTGTACTCTCACCGTTTTGCAAATACGCCAGCAGCCGTTGTTCATACTGTTCATTTCTTTGTGCCATCAGCAACTCAAGGATCTTTGTCCGTATCGCTTTATCCGGGTCATTGATTAAGGGAAAAAGCACCAGGGGATCAAGCCTGCCACGCCGCTCAAGGATGTCGAAAGCCCGGGCCCGGACAACAACGGAATCATGCAGGGCCATGGACATAAACACCTTGGTTCCCTGCTCCGTTACCATTTTTCGGACAACCGGCAGGAGTTGCAGACAGAGTTCTTCGTCAAACTGCGGTACGGCTTTAGCAAGAATATCCGGGGCACGTTGGCCGTGATGAACAATCACACTACTAAGTGACTGCCGTATTCTTGCAGAAGGAATATCAGGCAATAAGGGACCAAGGGTAAAAATCACTTCGGGTGAGAGTTGGCAGAGTACCCGCCAGAAATACTCCATCTGCTGGGAATAAGGTGGTGTTTTCGGGTCAAGCAGAATCTTTTTTGCCTCCCGAAGACTTTCCGGCCGTGAAACCGAATTCAGAAAACCATCCAGGAGAGGCAGGGCCCATTTTTTTTTGTCACCAAAGGAACAACGTATTGTACGCAGGTTATTGAGTATTTTCAAATCCGCATCAAAGCGACGGATTGTACAGGCATGCAGAAATCTATCCTGCAGAAAATCAA
>JALSNT010000580.1 GCA_026986885.1 Desulfobulbaceae bacterium | reverse complement strand
AAGACGATAGACAAATCCGGGCCGTGGTGTTGGTTTTGGCGGGGGGCTTGTGTTTTTTCTGGAAAGGGCGAGCAGGGTCTGGACGCCTGCCGGCAGTTCGGACAGGTCGGTTGAGATTTCCTGTCGTCTGCAATGATCCAGGAGTTTGACGAGAAAAACAGCAAGAATGGAATCCCAGGACAGGTGTTTTTCCGTGGTTATTTTGATGGTCCTGGTATTCTCTGGAATTTGTTGCAGGATATGATCAAGCTCGGGGATGGGACAGGAAGATTTCCAGCAGCCGGTAAGACGCAGGGTTAAATGTTTCGGCGTGTTTATGATAAAATGAAAATCTGCAGGAATTTTCAAGGGACTGCTCTACCGGGAAAAGACATGATCCCGTCTGAAGAAATTTTCTGCGACCCTGAACAACAGGTCGCAGAGATGAGATTTTTTCCTGAATTGAATTCAGGTACTATTATCCCCCGCATCAGCCAAGGGCATAGTACCTGAGCCAGACATAGACCATGGAGATGAAGACAGTAACAAACATAATCGGCAGACCATAGGCCATAAATTTCACAAAACTGATCTTATGACCGGCTTTCTCCGCCATGCCGACGACAATGACATTTGCCGAAGCTCCTATTGCCGAGCCGTTGCCGCCGAGACAGGCCCCCAGGGCCAGGGACCACCAGATGGGCATCAGTTCCGGATGCTGCAGCAGTTCCATGCCGGCATGGCCCGGCCACAGTTCCCTGGCCATATCAATTACCAGGGGATTCATGGTGGCCACATAGGGAATATTATCGACAACCGCCGAGGCGATGGCGGAAAACCACATGATTACCATGGAGGTGGCAAACAGGTTGCCTTTGGTCAGGGCCAGCATTTTTTCGGACATCAGGCTGATTGCCCCCACCTTGACCAGGCCGCCGACCATAATAAAGAGGCCGATAAAGAAAAAAATTACCGGCCATTCGATCTCTGCCAGGATATGATGCGGTTCTTTGGTGCCGGAAAGGAGAAGGAGGAGGCCGGCACCAAAGAGAGCAACCGTTGCCGGTTCATAATGAAAAACACCGTGCAGGATAAAACCCGCCAGGACAATGCCTAATACGACCAGGGATTTGGTCAGCATGACCGGATCCTTGATGGCCTCGCGCTCATCCATCTGCATGATACGTTCTTTGAGTTCATCTCTGGTTTTGAGGCGTTTGCCGAATACCAGTTTGAGGATGACGATAACGACTACCATCATAATAATCACAACCGGCGTCAGGTGAATGATAAAGTCCATAAAATCAAGTTTTGCCTTGGAAGCGATCATGATGTTGGGCGGGTCACCGATCAGGGTGGCGGTGCCGCCGATATTTGAGGCCAGGGCCTCGACAATGAGATAGGGGATGGGATCGACTTCCAGGGCATCGGCAATGAGGAGAGTGACCGGCGCCAGGAGAAGGACAGTGGTTACATTGTCCAGCAGGGCCGAAAGAAGAGCGGTAATGACGAAAAAGATGACCATGATCCTGAGAGGCTCTCCTCGCCCGGCCTTGGCGCTGCGAATGGCAATATATTCAAACAGACCGGTCGGTCGCATCAGGTTGATAATGGTCATCATACCGATGAGCAGGAAAATAACATTCCAGTCAACGCCAAACTCTTCCAGGTGAAAGGCCTCATGCTGTTCCAG
>JALSNT010000579.1 GCA_026986885.1 Desulfobulbaceae bacterium | reverse complement strand
TTGCATCTTTCCGATGAACGCATTAAAAATCTTGTGTCATGCGGAGCAGCAGCAGGTATTGCCGCCACCTTTAATGCGCCGATTGCCGGGGTGGCCTTCGCCCTAGAGGTGCTGATGAGCGAGTTGCAGGTACGGATGTTTGGTAATGTGGTTATTGCCTCGGTTTCGGCGGCCGTTGTCAGCCAGATGTTTTTAGGTGATCGCCCTGCTTTTTCCGTACCGTCTTATACGTTACACTCGCCGGAGGCCCTTTTCTTTTATCTTCTGCTTGGCCTTGTCAGCGCCCTGGTCGGCATTATGTTTATTCACATGCTTGCCTGGTTTGAAGATGTTTTCGACTCCTGGAAATTTCCCCTGGCACTGAAACCGGCAGTCGGCGCCCTGTTATTAGGCCTGTTAGGCGTACTTTATATGTATCTGCCCGGAGTCGGTTTCTCCAACCCCACCGAGTTTCAGCTTGGTATGCCTCTTATTGAAAATATTCCCCGGGTCTATGGCGCTGGTTTTACCTTTATCGAAGAGGCGCTCCATGGTGAGGTGAATGTTTATCTGCTGGCGATTCTGGTTATCCTTAAACCCCTGGCGACCTCTTTTACCCTTGGCTCGGGCAACTCCGGCGGGGTTTTTGCGCCTTCTCTTTTTGCCGGTGCCATGTTGGGCGGCGCCATGGGAACCCTGTTCTCCTACTGGCAGCCGGAACTTGCCGGCCCAACCGGGGCCTATGCCCTGGTCGGTATGGCAGCAGTCTTTGCCGCTACTGCCGGCGCCCCATTTACGGCAATATTGATAGTCTTTGAAATGAGCAATGATTATTCCATGATCCTGCCGTTGATGGTGGCGACTATTACTGCCGGTTATCTTGCCCGGGCCCTTTATCCCGATTCTATTTATACCATCAAATTGACCCGGCGCGGTATTCGCTTTTCCCAGGGCCGGGATCTGGACATTATGCAGAGTGTGCTGGTCGACGAGGTAATGAATACCAGTCCCGTTACCGTTGGAATTGATGAGCCCCTGGTTGACCTGTATCGAAGATTCCAGGAGACCAACCTCCTGGGTTTTCCGGTTGTGGATGAAGACGGCCTGCTTGTCGGTATGGTCACTCTGCAGGATCTGGAGAAAATTTTATCCAGAGATCCGGCAAATCTGCGGTCGCTGAAGGTTCGGGATATTGCCGTTACCGAGCCGATTACCGTGCATGCGGATGATCCAATCTGGACAGCCATTCAAAAAATGGCCCCCCGCGACTTAGCTCGCTTGCCGGTTGTCGGCGGCTCCGGTGATAAACAGTTATTAGGTTTGATCAGCCGCAGCGATATCGTCCGCGCCTATGATATGGGAATAGTGAGGAAGCAGCGGGGGCAGCTGCTTGGCGATAAGTCCGTTTTGCGTAAACAAAAGAAAAATGATTTTTTGGAATTTCGTCTTCGGCCGGGCGATCAGGGAACAGGGCGACCCCTTCGCGAGCTGGCCCTGCCTCGTCACGTCAATGTGGTGAGTGTTGAACGGCGTGGCGAATTACTTATCCCTCGAGGAGACACTGTCTTTGAACCTGGTGATATCATAACACTTTTTGGCCGTTTGCCGGATCTGGCCGAGGCGAAGCAGCAATTAACCGGCAAGGGAGATGGTTGACGAGAGCAAATTTTTTGATTCTGGAATATTGGAGGATCCC
>JALSNT010000578.1 GCA_026986885.1 Desulfobulbaceae bacterium | reverse complement strand
ACCAGGGCAGGTCATCGTCGGAGCATCCCCAGGGAAAACCGTTGTAACCGACGCCGACAATTTTGTTCTGCACATTAGCCACACAGGCGCCTACCTGGGTGTTGGGATCTTTGGAGCGCAGACCGGAAAGCAGGGCAACGGCCATGAAATATTCATCCCAGGAAAGATAATCGGTGCGTTTACCGGTCATATCAGCGTCCCTGTTTTACGGCGTTAGAGTTTTGTTTCCATGCCCTGCGGCGAGCGCGCCAGTCATCAGCACCTGTTGCTTTGTTAATAAACTGCCGGATAGCCTGAAAATAAAGACTGCCGCCGATCAGGATGAGTGAGTTATGGTCGGCGCCGGGGATGATCTGCAGTTCTTTGGACCTGGCCCCGCATGCGGCCATCAGTTTTTCTGCCTGTGCCAGTGGTATCAACTGATCTTCACGGCCATGCAGGATAAAGGTGGGCTTGTTTACCTGGCCAATTTTTTTTCTGTTGTTAAAACCCATCTCCTCGGTAATACCTAACCTGTCCGGATCAAGGCCCAGTTTCCGGGCAAGGGGAATGGTCTCGGCAAATCCCGAATCAATAATCAAACCGCTGATTTCATCATTGTGCAGAGCGGCCACATCAATGGCACAACCACTGCCCAAGGACCGGCCCATGATAAAAAACGGACCGGTATAGCCATCATGCCGGAGTCGCTGCCGCAGCTGTTCATACAGGCTGCGGCCATCAGTCAGCAGGCCGGTTGCCGTTGGTTTGCCGGTACTCCAGCCGTATCCGCGAAAATCAGTGACGAGAAAATTGAGGTTGAGTCGTTGATATTCAGGGCCGATGGCATCATAATCGCTGACGATTTCACCATTGCCGTGGAAAAACAGGATAAGGGGGTCCGGCTTGTCCGCTGTAAACAGGCGGCAACCAATGGTAACATCCGGGGTAATCTCTATATCCATATCCCGGGCACCGGCAGGCAAAGGGGTTGGGAGGGTGGTCCGGGGATAAAACAGGACCTGGAGAATTTCCGGTTGATTAAGAATGTCTGGCTGCATGATTTTTCTTTGCCGTGGTCTGGTTGCCACGCCCTGCGTAATGATTAAAATTTCGTCTAATTGCCGGCAGCAACAAGATCAAGTGGGAAAAATAACTGTTGCTATTTTAGCGTACCGGCAGACAGTGGTCAAATTTGTTGCATCCCTAAATCACCCAATTCAGATCATATGAAGTGATCGCAAGACATGATCGGCAGCTACCCCTGTTTTTTCACCAGATGCGGTTACAGAAACAAGAGAAACGGGCCGGGCAGCATGGCGGCAATGAAACCAGACCACCAGGAAAGCCTGCCGATCCAGGCCGTCAGCGATTGCCGGCAGCGACAATTTTGCTTAAGCGGTCAATGGCGATATTACCGCCGCTCACAACCAGGACAATGTTTTTATCACGCATTTTCCCGGCTAATGCAATGGCGGCGGCAAGGGATGCGGCGCCTGCTTCTTCCACCAGGTTGTGACTGTGTATAAGAAGAAGGCGTACCGCCTCTTCAATGGCAGCATCCGGCACCAGGACAAAATCATCAAGATATTTTCTCATTATCGCCTGGGTATTGGCAAAGGAAATACGGGTGGCCAGCCCCTCGGCAATGGTGTTCATCTCTGCCTCTACCGACCGCCCCTGCAGCCAGCTCTGCTGCTGGGTCGGGGC
>JALSNT010000577.1 GCA_026986885.1 Desulfobulbaceae bacterium | reverse complement strand
TTGTAGCGGGCGGGATGGGCCTGATGGGTGGCGGTGATGACACTGTCGTCCTGTTCGGAGCCGGTCGCCACCACCAGAGTCGCATTGCAGGGAAGCTGACCCAGCTCCGACATGATGGAAAAAAAGGTCTCAACGCTGACCCAGGGTTCCTCGTTGTACGAGGGAATAATAAAGTACACATGGCTGGGGAAACGCTCTTCACGAATGGCCTGATGCACCTTGCGGCGAATGCCGGGATAGACGACCAGCCCGTAATAGAGCGCCCGCAGATAATGGGTCATCCGCCAGGAATATCGCCAGGTGGCAAACAGGCCGATGGAGATCAGGGTTCCATTTTTGACAAAATAAAAATAAGGCCACAGGCTGTAGCCGATGGTGACGGCCAGGGACAGGTAAAAAAGACCGGGCCCTAAAAATGACCATAGCCCCTCCTTCCTGCCGTAGCGTCTGATCATAACTAATCGTTTTTCAACGGGACGAAAGGGAAAAAGGAAAAATCCGATCCAGAAAACCGGGTGAATTAAACCGCTTCCGCACCCAGACGCTGACCCGGCTGTTGACGACCAGCCCGGGTATGGGATCGGTGAGATCAACCCGGACGGCCGTCTGGTTCAGGCTGACTTCCTGCATGACATCCGCTCTTGGCGCAACAGCCTTATAGCCGATGGCACCCACATGACCGATATAACTTTTGCCGGTCGCATAGGAAAAAAAACGCACCGGTGTGCCAAGGGTAATCTTTGCCACCTGACTTGACGGCATTTTAAACAGAATAAACGGTTTTTTATCTCCAGCCAGCACCATGACCACATCGCCGCCGCTGACGAACTCCCCCGGCTGAAAACCGACCGTATACACCCGGGCCGTCACCGGACTGCGCACCCGTAGATGCTCGGCCTGCCGTTTTAATGAGACAATCTTTCTCTGCAGGCTTTGCCGCCGTTTTTCCAGCTCCTGACGCTGCCGGCTGGCGGTCCGGCCCTGCTCACTGATCAGCCATTGCTGCCGGTAATAATTGATCCGGGCATGACTCCAGCCGTTACGGACAAATTCAAAGTCCTTGATTGATATCACACCGTTTTTATACAAATTTTCGGCATGGTTATATTCCTTTTCCTTCCAAGCAAGTTCGTCTTTCAGGGCCGCAAGCAGGTCGGATTCTCCCCCGGCAGCGGGTAAAGTCCGCAACTCCAGACGTACCTGGTCAAGCTGCTCCCCGGCCTCATGTAATTTTTCCGTGAGATTTGTTGCAGACAATTCAAACAGGATATCACCAGCATGCACCAGGTCCCCCGGTGCATGCAACACCGCACCAATAACGCCTGCACGGGCACTGGAAATATCAAGAAAATCCCCGCTGACCACGCCCACTGTTTTATAGAGAAAAACCAGATTATACCAAAGGGTAAACGAGAGAAACAGGGCAAAGAGCACCCCCAAGATCAAGGCCATGGAGGCCCGGCTGCGAAATTTGGCCAACAGCGATATTTCTTCTTCATCACTAAGCGCCAGGGCCGTTTCAAGGGGTGATTCTATGTCAGGTGCCGTCAGGTCTGCGGCCAGATCCTCAAGGGTGTCAAGACGGCCCTCCATGGCAAGTTCAATAAAATGACGCAATACCCGGCGATTACGATTGGACAGCTTGTCAAACTCACAGCCGGTGATGTTGGAACGCTGGTTGCGGCAGATAA
>JALSNT010000576.1 GCA_026986885.1 Desulfobulbaceae bacterium | reverse complement strand
AAAATGGCGGAGCGCGGCGGTCTTACCCTGGCCGAGGCCATGCGGCTGCAACTGCACGGTGAGGGGGGCAGGGCTATCCTTGAGGCCGGGGATATGGTCGAGATCGAGCAGGGCAGCTGGCTTAAGGAAATGTTTGCCCGGTTGCAGAATCCCGAAGCCCTGCCCGAGGCGCAGCCGGACGCCGATTTCAAGGCCCAACTGCGCCCCTACCAGCAGGAAGGAGTCCGCTGGCTTGTCGGTTTGCACACCCTTGGCTTCGGCGCCTGTCTGGCCGACGACATGGGCCTTGGCAAAACCGTGCAGCTCCTTGCCTTTTTAAATGCCATCGGCGCAACAAACAAAGCGGCTGCTGCGGAAAACTCGCCGTCCCTGCTCGTTATCCCGGCATCGCTGCTGGCCAACTGGCAGCAGGAAATTGCCCGCTTCTGGCCGAGCATGCGGGTGTTTTTTGCCCACCCTTCCATGCACAGACCGCACCGGGTCAAGCCTTTGCAGCCTGCAGACGCACAGGAGTATGATCTTGTTATCACCACCTACGCCCTGGTGCAGCGTTACCAGTGGCTGCAGGAAATCTCCTGGCGCTATGTGATCCTGGACGAGGCCCAGGCCATAAAAAATCCACGAACCAAACAGACCCGCTCGGTCAAGATGCTGGCATCGGGCAACCGGATCGCCATGACCGGCACGCCGGTGGAGAACAGGCTGTCCGACTTCTGGTCGTTGTTTGATTTTATCAATCCCGGCCTGTTAGGCAGCTCTGCTGAATTTTCCGCCTTTGCCAAAGGACTGGCCGATCATCCCGACGGCTATGGCCGCCTGCGCCGGATGACCGGCCCTTTTGTCCTGCGCCGCTTAAAGAGTGATAAACACATTGTCAGTGACCTGCCCGATAAGGTGGAGCTGAAAACCTGGGCAGAGCTTAGCCACAAACAGACCGTTATTTATCAGCAGCTTGTCGATGATATCTCCAGGGCGCTGGAGAACAGTGACGGCATCCAGCGCAAGGGCATGATCCTGGCCGCACTCACCAAGTTCAAGCAGATCTGTAATCATCCGGACCAATACGCGGGTGTGAACGGATACCGGGAAAAGGAGAGCGGCAAGTTTACCCGCCTGCGGGAGATCTGTACGACAATCCATGAAAAGCGGGAGCAGGTACTTGTTTTTACCCAGTTCAAGGAGATGACCGCACCTTTGGCCGGCTTTCTTGAAACCGTTTTCGGCGCCCCCGGCCTGGTCCTGCACGGCAGCGTGGCCGTGGGTAAACGCAAAAAAATCATTGAGCATTTTCAATCAGCCAGGTATGTACCGTTTATGGTTCTGTCGCTGAAGGCCGGCGGGGTAGGGCTTAATCTGACCAGGGCCAATCATGTGATCCATTTTGACCGCTGGTGGAATCCGGCGGTGGAAAATCAGGCCACCGACCGTGCTTTTCGTATAGGACAGCATAAAAAGGTCATGGTTCATAAATTCATCACCAGGGGCACCATTGAAGAAAAAATTGATATGATGCTGGAGGACAAGGCCAGGCTGGCAGGGGATGTGGTGGCCTCCGGAGGGGAAAAATGGCTGACCGAGATGAACAATGATGAGCTGCGTGCGTTGTTTTCGTTTGCAAAATTCTAACCCGGCTAAACCGGAAAAATTTGATACCTGAATTTATTTCGGATTTCGAGATTAGGATTTTGGGTTTATTTTT
>JALSNT010000575.1 GCA_026986885.1 Desulfobulbaceae bacterium | reverse complement strand
AAAGAGGCGAGATGTAGAGCAGTATCATGGGACCACGCCAGCGGGTTCGATATTTAAGTAATCCGATGACGGCGGCAGTAGAAAAAACCGTTGCCGGGATGGCGGTGAACAGGCCGATATAAAAACTGTTGATAACACCGGCATGGAAATCACTCATACTGAGCAGTCTTTGATACCACTGCAATGTCCATTCGGGCGGAAAGGGCCAGATGATATTTTTGACAAAAGAGTCGTAGGTGATAAATAACAGCGGGAAGTAGAGGAAGATGTACAGCAGGACAAGGAGGATGACCTGACTTATTTTAAGTGCAAACGCTTTACTGTTGATAGATGCCATATTTATTTTACTTATGTAGTTCCGGTCTGATTTGCCGCCATTTAAGGAGAATACCGTCCGCTGTCGGAGAGGTACTGTATTCTATTTCCCTGCCAACTTGCCGGTGTACCCGGCTCTGTTCAGGTTGACGGTCTTGAAAACAATAAAAACAAAGAGCGAGGAAACAGTGAACATCAGTACTCCCATTGCCGACCCAAGGGCCCAGGTGCCGGTGGAGCCGAACTGGTGGGCAAGGATGTTGCCGTACAGGGCGCCGTTAACTCCGCCTAAAAATTTCGGGGTAATGGTTGCCGCAAAGGTGGGGATGAAAACCAGGGCCAGACCAATACATGTTCCGATCCAGTTCAGGGGCAGGGTCACTTCCCAGAATGCCCTAAGGGGGCTGGCGCCGTTGATCATTGCCGCGTCCAGCAGCTTGAAGTCAAAGGTGAGCAGTGATAGATAAATGGCAAGCACCATAAAGGGAATCCAGAGATAGATCAGGCCGAGTCCGGTTGCATAATGGGAATACATCAGGAAATGGAGCGGTTTCATTCCGATATTGGTGAGAAACATGTTTACCACGCCGATCGGACCCAGAATCTGTTGCATGGCGGTGACCCGCAGGAGAATGCCGGTAAAAAAGGGAGCGGCGGTAAGCATGGTTAGGATGAGTCGATAGCGGCCACCGTATTTGGCAATAAAATAGGCGACCGGCCAGGAGTAGACCAGACTGATGAAAGAGACGGACAGGGACATGACCAGTGAGCGCAGAAGAAAGGTAAGGTAGGTCCTGGTTGTCAGGATGGTCAGGTAGTTGTTGAGATTCCAGTCAGCGATCATGGTATAGCTTTCCGTACGCCAGAAGCTGTAAACCACAATGGTGGCCAGGGGGAGAAAGAGGAAAAAGATAATAAACAGCGCCCCGGGCAGACTGAAAGCCAGGGCCTTGGCCTCCCTTGAGCGAAGAAATTGTTTTGCGGCCATGGTCAGACTCTCCCTTGTGCGGCAAATGAGAAGCCGGCCGCCGGCAGCCAGGAGACCTCAACCTTGGCACCTGTCGGCATGGACGGGATATCCGGTACGTCACTGATGACCATTTCCTCGTTGTTCTCAAGAATAACGAAATAATCGGAATATTGGCCTTTAAATATGATGTCGCGCAAACGGCCGGGCAGGACAATACTTCCATCAATCGGCGCTGTTTTACCCAGGGGGTTGATATGCATTTTTTCACTTCGGAGATAATATTCTATTTCATCCCCAACTGTTACATTTTCCGGTGTCACCATTTTCAGTTCAATGCCCTTCCAGTCAACAAAGGAAAAATTATTTTCCTGCCGTATTACCTTACCGATTATGGTATTGTTTAAACCAAGAAACGAGGCGACAAAGGCGGTT
>JALSNT010000574.1 GCA_026986885.1 Desulfobulbaceae bacterium | reverse complement strand
AGATCACAGGCAAACCGCCAGGCCTCACGGGCTGCAGCAATATCTTTTTCCAGATCATCTGATTTCCAGGTAAAACCACGTCCCATGACATGAAAGTCAAGCTGATCCGAAAATCGTTTGGCAGCTTCCAGTTCTCCATATTTCCAACTTCCCTTGATAAACTGAATAACCGCAACCCGCTGCCCGTGGCCGAGGGCCCGGAATGCCAACCCGAGGGCGGCAGTGGTCTTGCCCTTGCCGTTTCCTGTGAATACAAGAAGCAGGCCCTGCCTGTCCTTTTGTTGTCGTGTCATCATCTCCTGTCTCTGCCGATCTGAACAGGATGCTGTTTCAACCCTTCCTGCGGTGAACGGCCATGTTGACGAACGTATTCGTACAAAACAATTGATGCCGCAATACTGACATTCAAACTCTGGACATGCCCCCACTGGGCAATGGAAAGAGAGAGAATATCGGGATAATCGGCTCGATCAAAACTGAGGCCGAACTCCTCATGACCAAAAACAAAAGCCGCCTTTACCGGAAGTTTTCCCTCGCCGAGCATGGTCTGTTGGCCCGGTTCCAGACTAATGCAGGTGTAACCGCGAGCCCTTATTTCCCGGTAACAGTCTGCAAAATCGGCATACTGAAAAAAAGGCAGCCACCTGACCGACCCCTTGGCCGGTTCCGGATCAAAATATTCGACACCGACAAGATGGATTTCCCGAATACTGAAGGCCTCTGCGGTTCTGAAAATCTTACCGATATTAAAGTCGGGCTTTAAACCGTCAAGCACGACAATACAGGAATGAATGCCGGGGGCTGCATCCACCATATTTCTGCGCGCCGCTTTAACAAAGCGGGCCTGCATGTCAAGTTTTCTATTATATCTGCGCCGCATGGTTTCCCTTGCAAAGAAATTCATTTTCTGACACATTATGTTAAAATTTCCTGTGTACTACCATAAAAGGACGGCACTCTACCAGAGTAAAAATGCTGCCGGCGGGAGAACCATCAGAAACCCTCAGGAGTCCACCATTGACGGAAACCAAGAAATATTGCTCCCTGTGCGGGCAGCAGAAGAAGCTGCGACAAACCGGTGACAGGCAGCTTTGTGCCACCTGTAAGGCCATTATCGGTTATGTAAAGAATCATCCGGAAGAAATAAGAAAAGCCTGGTGTGAAATTCACGACGAACCAATCCTGCCGCGGACAACCGGACAGCCGATCAAAGACGAGGGCGAATTACCCGATGTGCTGGATGGCAAACGCTACCGAACCGTGGACAGGGAAGACAACAAATGGTATCTCTCTATTTCCGAAGTAGAAGGAAACCCGGTGGAAGTCTTTGCCTCAACCGCCTTTGACCGTGATAACGAACTGCAGTCCCGCATTTCCAATTTAACGACCATCACCCGCCTGATATCACTCATGCTGCGTCATATATTTCTTGGCGAACGGTTGACCCTTGAAAAATGCCTGAAACAGATCAAAAGAAGCTCCCGCCAGCGTGATGATCTGCCTGACATGCTTTACGGCGTACTCAGCCGATATTCAACCGGAAAAAGCGATACGGATGTCAAAGACGGCCAGACAACACCGTAACCTGAATTGAATTCAGGCGTAAAAAATGTGCAGCTACCTGCTGGCCGCCGCCGATTCAAACAGCTTGAGATACGCGCCATACCCCTGTTTTGCCATCTCGTCCCGGGGAACAAAGCGAAGCGCTGCCGAGTTGATACAGTAGCGCAGACCTGTGGGTGCCGGTCCATCAGGAAAAACATGTCCCAGATGCGCATCACCGTGCCTGCTCCGCACCTCGGTACGAACCGAGAACAGCCTGCGATCCTCTTTTTCGACTATATTTTCTTTAGAAATGGGTCGGGTAAAACTGGGCCAGCCGGTACCGGACTTGAACTTGTCCGTTGAGGAAAAAAGCGGCTCACCGGATACGATATCCACATAAATTCCTTCAGCTTTATTATTCCAGTACGGATTATCATAGGGGCGCTCGGTGCCCTCTTCCTGGGTTACCTCCCACTGCAGGGGAGTAAGCCGTTTTTTAAGTTCGGCGTCACTGGGACGTTCATAGGTTGTCGCTTGCGGGACTTCCCTGTTTTCCCAGGTATTCTTTTGAAATTCGGCACGGCCGGAACCTGCTTTGTACAGTGAATAATGAAGAATATTTTTTTTGTAATAATCCTGATGATATTCTTCCGCCCGATAAAACTTCGTCGCCGGCAGGATGGCGGTAATTACCGGCTTATCAAAGATACCTGAATCATCCAGGGCCTGTTTTGAGGCCTCGGCAAGTTTTTTCTGCTGCTTGTCAAGATAGAAAATTGCGGTGAAATACTGGGTACCGCGATCGGCAAACTGGCCGCCGTCATCGGTTGGGTCTATCTGTCTCCAGAAGACCTTCAACAGCTGTTCATAACTGACCTGCTCCGGATCATAGGTTACTTCCACAGCTTCATAATGACCGGTCTTACCGGAACTGACCTCCCGGTAGGTAGGATTCTCGGTCCGACCGCCTGTATAGCCGGCAATTACATCAATGACACCTTTGATATTTTCAAAGGGCGGCTCCATACACCAGAAGCAGCCGCCGGCAAAGATCGCCTTTTTTTGTGCAGCCATGGACACGTGTACTCCCCAGGAAAAAATAAATAAAACAATCAAGCAGTATATCTGTATAAATTTCATAATGCCTCCAAAAGTATTTATACCACACTGTATGCATTAACTACAAGAGAAGCAATTTTTTTCCTGCTTTATTCACGAGTGCCGGTAAAATGGAACAGATAAAAAAACCAGCATGATCCCGGAAGCACAAAGAGCAGCGCAAGGGCAACGACAATCATTCTTGGGTTATATCCATAATCAAGAGCAACGCCGGTCAGCCAGGTTGAGATACTTAACACCAGGGTCAGAAGCCCCATCTCGGCAGCAAACACCCGGCCCCGGAACCGGCAATCTACAAGTCGGTGCAACAGGGTTGTGCTGAAAACCCATTGAATGGAGCCTCCAATATGGCCGATAAAAACAAAAATTCCGGCTACTGCAATATTTGGTGCCCGGGCAAAGAGAAGATAAGCCGCAGCTGAGATAAAAAAGGCAGCGCCAATGGCCCTGCGCATCGCCGGCAGGCTGTCACCAAACAGTTTCCAGGCGACGATTGGGCCAACGGCAGCGCCAAGTCCGCGCATGGAATACAGAACTCCGGACAACCCACCGCTGCCGCCGGTTGAAAAAACCTGTTCACCAAAGACAGTCAGCATTACCAGGATGCCGCCGGACATTGCCCAGCCGCTCTTCACCATAAGCAGAGCGGCCACGTCTCTATGCTTGCCGACATAACACATGCCTTCAACCAGGTCATGGAAACCGGTTATTCGGGCTAAAGAAAACGGTAATTTTTTTCGTCTTTTGGGCAGCGGGACGATAACCATAAACATGACCAGAGCTGAAAGACAGAATGAACAGGCATCAATGACAATGGCGGTACGCCAACCAAAGGCTGCGGTAACAAATCCTCCGGCAGCAGCGCCAAAGGCAAGCATGACCGACCAGGATGCCCCTGATAGACCATTGGCCGTAGCAATTTCTTCCTTAACGCAGATATCAGGTAAAACCGCCTGCCTGGCGGGATGCCAGAAACTCCAGAGAGATTCCTGTAAGAGGGCCAGCAGAAAAATCAGATACACCTGATTTGCATCCCGAACCAAAAGATAGGCAAGAACGACAGCCACCCGGGCGAGATCGCAACAGATAAGAATATATTTTCGACTGTAACGATCGGCGACAACCCCGGCGGCAGGCCCAAGAAGAGTTGTGGGAATAAATTTGGCGATAAGAAACCAGCTTACGGCCTCGCCGGATCCTGTCAGGTGGGTGAGCAACACAAATATGGCGATATAATTAAACCAGTCACCCGCCTGACTGATGGTTCCGGAAATCCAGAATTTGCGATAATTTGAATTTTGCCGTAAAAGGTGAAAATAGGAGGTCAATTGTCCGACCGGCAATGACCGTTTCCCGGACCTGTTTGGCGAAGGATCAGGCATGAAAACTCATCAGTAAAAATTATGGTAAAGAAAATGATCTGCGAATTTGCTTGCAACAAGCAAGCATAAGCTGAGGGATTTTCATGTATTTTTGAATATTTGCACTCCGGACGAGTAAAACGCTCAATTCAGGGAAAAACTCTTCTTTATTACAGATATGTCCATGACCGCAATCAATGCCCTTAAGGCCCTTTATAGTTGTTATGATGCACTGACTGATCACTTTTCCATTGCCTGCAGACCCGGATGCGCTACCTGCTGTTCGGTCAATGTGACAATCACCAGCCTTGAATCGGCTTACTTGAACAACCATGCATTGTTAAGCGAAGCAAAACTCACTGCCGACATTGCAGCAGCTCAACAAAGACCCCATTTTATACCGACACTGACAACCAACGGCCTGGCACGCTATTGTCTGCAGCAACAGGACCCGCCTGAAGAAAAAGGCATGCACGCCAGAGGATGTTGTCCCTTGCTGGGAGATGATGGACTCTGCAGAATTTATGCAAACCGGCCATTTGCATGCCGGGCAATGGTATCAACAAGACGCTGTCGGCAAGGAGGAGAAGCCATGATGCCACCCTTTCTGTTCACCATCAATCTTGCCTTTTATCAGCTGATTGAACACCTGGACCAGGCAGGCATAAGTGGCAATATGCTGGACATGCTGATGGAGGACAACAACAATACTCTCTCCAATTGCGCATTGCCGGGTTTTCCGGTAGCGGCCGAGCAGCAAAAACCATTCAATCGAGTTCTCGAAAAGATAAAAACATGGCCGGTCAACGAGGGCTGTCTGGGTGATTTTTTTCCACACCGGATTTTTCCCCATTAACAACCGACTACTTAATAATGAACCGTACGGGTGCTAACAATAAAAAACTGATTACCACTGAAACTCAGCCATGCTGAAATTAGGGATACCATCGCTTTTTCCCGTGAATTGTAGTTACATGAGTTCAGGCTTAAACAAAGCAACAGGCAATCTGTTGTTTCTATTTTAGCGATGTTATCCCTTATTGCTGAACAACGATGGCAAGCAAAACAAAAAAGGAATATCACGATAATACCGTGATATTCCTTTTAAAACAATTGGTCGGGAAGAGAGGATTCGAACCTCCGACCCCAGCGTCCCGAACGCTGTGCTCTACCAGACTGAGCCACTCCCCGACTATGTTCGTGTAATTTTTTTCCTCAACACACCTTAAAATTAAAAAAATAAAAACAACAGGCAATATACCTGTTGTTTTTATTTGTGGCAGCTTATTGAAAATTCATTGTCGCCGGTAAGACTATCAACTTCTACTCAACCATTCCACTGCACTGTGGAACCACAAAAGATTTTAAATCCCGACAG
Organism: Desulfobulbaceae bacterium; assembly: GCA_026986885.1. The sequence continues at coordinate 2,296 of JALSNT010000574.1, read as the reverse complement.
GATTTTTCTGAAAATCATTCTGATAGCCACCGATTCCGGCAATTTTCATTTTTCGTTGTGCTGTGCCCCTGATATTTGCTCCGGTGATGCTAATTTAAATGAATGATAAAAGCAGCTTTATTAAAGATAAAAAAATCGACTTATTTTACAGCTTCGGCGAGTTTGCTGCCCGGTTTAAACTTGGCAACCGTTTTTGCCGGAATATTAATCATTTCTCCCGTACGAGGATTTTTCGCTTTTCTTTTTGACCGTTTTACAGTGGAAAAGGTCCCGAAACCAACCAGCGTTACTTTATCACCGTCGGAAAGCGCACCTGTTACAGCGGCCAACATACCATTTAATGCTTTTTCTGCGGCTGCCTTGCTGATATCTGCTGCGTCTGCCATTGCCCCTACGAGTTCTTTTTTGTTCATTCTTCCCTCCAGAATTAAAATGAATGCTGGTAATGATCAGGCATACCACCTGACCTGCTCCACTACGTGAACAGCGGAATTAAAATAAAGATGGCCGGTTTTGTCAAAGGAAAAAAACCATTATTTTGCGCCAGCAGGTAGATTGCGGCCGAAAAGCTGCCCTGTTCGACCACCAGACATCTCTGGTTTTTTACAAAACTGAATATTTTCATCAAAAATATAATAAAAAACGGAAATAAATAACAAATCGACTCTATAAAGAGACAGGGAGCGGTTCTACTTATCCCGTCCCTGTAAATCAAGAAAAATATCCCGGAGACCTGATTTTTGAAAAAACCTGATAATGGCCAAACGCATACCCGGTAATGCGAGTCGATCAAAATCATGCTGCTGCAACTGCAATATCACGGCATCATCCCGTAATGAATGCAATCGTACCCGACAGCCGGAGAAACCAAGACCGGCAAGACCATCTTCATAATCGGCAATTTTCTGTAAACGTTCTCCTGTTATCGCACGACCATGGGGGATACGCGTGGCCAGACAGGAGGAAGAGGGAATATTCCAGGTATCAAGGTTCATCTGTCGGCTGCAGTTACGGATTTCGTTTTTGTCGAATCCCGCATCTACGAGTGGGGTCCTAACACCGAGTTCGTGAATCGCCTGCAGCCCTGGTCGCCGATGTTTCAAATCATCAATATTGGTTCCGTCCAGCAGGATCTGCAAATCATACCGATGCATGACAGCTAAAAACTCTTTATACATCCGCAGTTTGCAGAAGTAGCAACGCCTCTCGGTATTTTCAACAAATTCTTTCCACGAAAGCGGCTGGATATCTATTGGCAAAAAATCAATGCCGGCAAGACCATGCCTGGCAGGCCAGGTCTCGGCCCGCTGCTGCTCAGCCTGACTGGTCAGACAACTCCTGCAGTAGAGAACCAGGACATTGCCGGCACCGAGAACAGCCAGGGTGGATTTTAACAAAAATGAACTGTCAACACCTCCGGAAAAAGCCACCGCCACCCGCGCATAAGCATGCACCAGGGCATTGAGTTTTGCAGTTTTTTGTTCTATTGACAAAAAATATCCCTTCAATATGGGTACAATATTTACTCTTGATGAATCCGTGAAAAATCAAAATCAACCGGCCGGCTCGCCCTTTAATTGCACAGACATACAGGGAATGCCATGTTGGAGCGCGGCATAATTATACAGGTGGCTAAGGAACAGAAATTAAATAACCTGAACATCTCGCATCTCATCTTCAGGCCATCTTTGACCGCTCTTCAATCACGAAATCCTCATCGTAGCCCTGCTACGTCTGCGGTTTCGTTCAATCAGATCGATCAAACCTGACCTAAAGCTGAGCGCGATATTGTCCACGTTATTTAATTTCTGTTCCTAAGCAGGGAATCATCCCCGCAGATTAGACGCAGTAGATAGAATTTTTTTAAAACGCCGTCACTCTTCAAAAGAAAAATCAACGGTGGGAAACGGAGCTACCGGCTCGGAGAGAAAAAATTGCCCGTCCGCTATCCACTTCTTCAGTATCTCTGCAATTTCAACCGCTTTGACATAAGAAGAAAGGGGTGCCGTCGGCACTTTTTTACCTGCCACCTCAATGATACCGCTCTTTAACTCGGCATAACTTACTTCGCCATAGGTACGAGCAATACCGTTTGTATACTCATACCCATAATCAACTACCTGGGTGAAAATTTCGGCATCGGAAACTCCGGTAAACCTTGCCATCTCTTCATTAAGAATAGGTATCGGCACACCAAGTCCGACCGCCAGCGAGCAACCATATCCCTGAATACCGACGCCCCGCAACCAGTCGGCGGACATCTGTTTGAGATCGCCCTGAACCATCATGGTGCCGG
>JALSNT010000573.1 GCA_026986885.1 Desulfobulbaceae bacterium | reverse complement strand
CCTTTTTTAAAAGATGTTCATCAACAAAGGGACCCTTTTTTATGGATCGAGCCATTTTTCTATTCTCCTGATAAACTAACGCTTGGTAATAATATCCCGATCTGAACCTTTTCTTTTCCTTGTCTTGAATCCTTTAGTGGGAACTCCCCAGGGAGTACAGGGATGCCGACCACCGGAACTTTTACCTTCACCGCCACCCATGGGATGATCGATTGGATTCATGGCTACGCCGCGAACGGATGGTCTTTTTCCTTTCCACCGTGATCTACCGGCTTTACCGAGTTTTTGACTACCATGTTCAGAGTTACCCACGGCTCCGATGCATGCACGGCATTCCTTACGAAACCTGCGTACTTCACCGGACGGCAATTTAACAAGAACAAATTCATCATCCTTTGCCATTAACTGTGCAGATGCTCCAGCAGATCTGACCATCTGGGCTCCCTTGCCGATTTTCATTTCCACATTATGAATAATCGTACCAAGGGGAATATTTACCATGGGCAAACAATTTCCCGGTTTAATGTCCACGTCCGCACCGGCCATAACGACATCACCGATGCTAATGTTACTTGGTGCCAGAATATATCGCTTTTCACCGTCGCTATAGGTTAACAGGGCTATATTTGCAGAACGATTGGGATCATATTCAATAGTTGCTACCGTTGCCGCCACTCCGGTTTTATCTCTTTTCCAATCAATAACTCTGTATTTACGCTTATGGCCGCCACCTTTATGTCGGGCAGTAATACGACCATAATTATTGCGGCCACCTTTTTTCATGATGGGGGCAAGTAATGATTTCTCAGGTTTTTTTGTTGATAATTCCGGATTTTGCACAGATACCTGATGCCTTTTTCCCGGTGAAGTCGGTTTATGGGTCTTAAGTGCCATGATTATTCCCGTTAAAACTTATATCAATACAAGTTACTATTAGCTGCAGTTCCTATTATTTCAGGTTACAGTTCATCAAGAAAGTTTATTTCACCCTCAGACAAATTTATATATGCCTTTTTCCAGTCTTTTGTCCGTCCCTGGGATTTTACTCCCATTCTTTTTTGTTTGCCGCGTACCGTAGCCGTTTTTACCGAGGCGACCTTGACATCAAACAATTTTTCAACAGCCTGTTTGATTTCAATTTTATTGGCCTGGGGATGTACCTTAAAGACCACCGTTCCCTGCAACTCCTGAAGGAGATTACTTTTTTCCGTCAGGCAAGGACTCTTGATGACTTCATGCAGAACCTTCATACCATTAACCTCTCTTCAAGCTTCTCCACGCAATCCCTGGTAAGCATCAACTTAGTATATTTCAAGATATCAATGACATTCAAACCGGCAACGGACATTACTTTGTAGCCGACGGCATTACGCGCTGATTTATCCACAACGGTATCATTTACTGCGGTGACAACCAGGCAGTCTCCAAAACCAAAATTATTCATCACCTTGACAAACTCTTTTGTTTTAATTGCAGGTAATGACAAGGAATCAACAACTACCATATTTCCCTCTTCATTACGAGCTGACAGGGCCATACGCAGGGCAAGACGCCGAACCTTTTTGGGTAGTTTATATCCGTAATCCCGTGTCTTTGGACCAAATGTCGTACCACCTCCGCGCCAGATCGGAGATGTTCTAGATCCGGAACGTGCACGCCCCGTACCCTTTTGTCGCCAGGGCTTAGCACCGCCGCCTCGAACCTGTCCCCGAGTCTTGGTGCAG
>JALSNT010000572.1 GCA_026986885.1 Desulfobulbaceae bacterium | reverse complement strand
AACCTTGGGATTAAGGATATCAACAAGCGCCCCCTGCTTATAGGCCTGCCAGGGGGTTGTTTTCTTTTTTTCTGCATCTATGGCGTCAAAGGTTGTTCCGTTTGCCATGAAGGCCCGAATGCCTAAATAAATAAGATATGCGGCACCGACATACTTGACAACGCTAAATGCCATGACAGAGGTGGCAAGAATAGCGGACAACCCCAGGGCGGCGGCAAAGACATGCACCATCGCGCCACTGCAGACTCCAAGAGAAGAGGCCACCCCGACCTTTCGTCCGCCGGCAATTGTTTTGGAAAGGATATAGAGGAGATCAGGACCCGGTGATACGTTAATCGCCAGGGCTGCTGAAAAAAACAATGTCCAATATGACAACGATTCCATATTAAACTCCAGTGCAAAAATTTTTCTGTTCTCTTTCAGGCGCCGGGCAATAGACAAATTGCTTTAAAAAACCGACCAGGGTTTGGGCATGAAGATAAACTTATACAGGCCCAGGGCATAACGGTCGGTCATGCCGGCAATAAAATCACAAACCTCCCGATGCCGCTTTTTCAGCTCTTCTTTTGATTCCAGTTTCGGCAGGGAAGGACATTCCCCCGGCCCTGCCTGCGGGAATTCATGCTCAAGAAAAAAAGCGTACAGATCCCGGATAATCCGCTGCGCCTTTTCAAACTCGTTATGCACCCGCCAGTTGCGATAGACATTATCGTAGAGAAAGCTGCGCATCTCGGTAATAGTATCATTCATGAGCGCGCTCAAATGCAGCCGGCCGTCATCTTTGGTCAGGGTGGACGTCACCAGATCACGCACCATGGCATCAATGCGACGGGAGGAATTGTCGCCGACGACTTGGCGCAAATGGGCAGGCAAGTCGGTCTTTTTAAGCATTCCGGCTCTGATGGCATCGTCCATATCATGATTTACATAAGCCATGATGTCCGCCACCCGCACCACCTTGCCCTCCATGGTTGCCGGCAGTTCACTGGTATCGGCGGGCAAAATGTCGCGATATCCCTTGGAATGTTTTAAAATGCCGTTTCGCACCTCCCAGGTAAGGTTCAAGCCCCGGCCATGGTCTTCCAGAAAATCAACCACCCGCAGACTCTGGCGATAATGTTTGAAACCACGCGGATGCAACTGATTGAGGCTGAACTCACCGGCATGGCCAAAGGGAGTATGGCCAAGGTCGTGGCCAAGGGCTATGGCCTCGGTCAGGTACTCATTTAAACGCAGACAGACGGCAATGGTGCGGGCGATCTGCGAAACCTCCAGCACATGGGTCAGACGGGTACGATAATGATCCCCGGCCGGGGCGAGAAAGACCTGGGTCTTATGCTTGAGACGCCGGAAAGTCTTGGAATGGATAATCCGATCACGATCACGCTGAAAGACCGTGCGCAGGTCACAGGTATCCGGTTCTTTATGCAGCCTGCCCCTGGAATCGACACTGAAACAGGCGTGCGGCGAAAGGATGGACTGCTCCTGTTGTTCGAGCTGACAGCGAATGGACGGACTCATATTCTCATTCCGAATAGTGGTACCCGAATTGACTCAGGTAATAGAAAAAGACGAAACATTCCCGTAATCAGCTCTTCTTAGCAGGCCGGGGCCGCTGAAACAAGGTTTTTTCCGTTAAAATCAGCCCGGCAGTAAAACAATTTGCGCTCTGTTTTCTCAAGATACAACGACAAGGGTGTTTACTAAATCTTTTCCAGACAGTCGG
>JALSNT010000571.1 GCA_026986885.1 Desulfobulbaceae bacterium | reverse complement strand
GCCGTTCCACTGCCCGCACCAGGCGGCGGCGCAACTGTTTGCAGGCCTCCTGCCGGTCTCCCTGAAACGGATTGAGCGATAACGACCAGTAGGCAACCTGCTTTTCCCGTTGGCCGGGCGACCAGCGCACAACATGACCCGGCAGTACTTCTTTGACATTTTTATAGGCTGTCGTCCCGGGAAGATAATATCCATACCGCAGGTAATCCGCCGTGGAATCCGGGTCTTCCTCCCAGGCCAGGTTGCTCAGACAGGCCAGGGCGGGTAATTCGGAGGCACAGGTGAAAGCATTTCCCCTCTGGTGAAAATACAGCGGTTTTTTTCCCATTCTGTCACGACAGAGCAGCAGATGTTTCTCCATCTCATCCCAAAGAGCAAAAGCCCACATCCCTTCAAGTTTATCTAAAAAGGCGGTGCCCTGCAAAATCATTCCGGCTAACAGAAGTTCCGTGTCTCCTCCGGTCTGAAAGACCCACTTGTCTTCCAACACTTTGCGCAGTTCTTTATAATTATATATTTCACCGTTATAGGTCAGGATGTACCTGCCTGACGGATCCTGCATGGGTTGACGGCTTGCGGAAAGATCAATAATGGAGAGCCGGCGGTGACCGATTATTGTTTGGCCGGCCTGCCATATGCCGGAATCATCCGGCCCGCGGTGGGCCATGGTGTTTAAGGCGTCTTGAAGCTGCGCGTGCAGTTGTTTGTCAGTAAGCTCAGGGTTATGGATAAAGGCGATGCCACACACGGGAAACCTGTTAACGGCCGAGGATCTGCCGGTAAAGTTTGAGATATGACCCCGAACAGTTGGGCCAGGTCAGCCCCAGGTCAAGCAGGTGCTGCCGACCGGCCCGGCCAAGCCGCAGACGTAATTCCTGGGACGCGACAAGTCGCTGCAGTTGCAGAGCAAGCTCTGCCGTGTCACCGGCAGGGAAGAGAAGCCCGTTCCGCTCATGGGTGATGAGCTCGGCGATACCGTCTATGTCCGAACCTATCACCGGCACGGCCGCAGCCATGGCCTCAAGCACCGCGTTGGGCCGTCCTTCCCGGTAACTGGCCTGGACCAGTATATCAACCTGCTCAAAGAGCCGGGGTATATCTTGCGGGGGAACCTGTCCCTGAAAATCAATCCTTTCCATTATATCCAGTTCTTCAGCTGTTTTCCGTAATCGGGTTTCCTCAGGCCCGCTGCCGGCAAGCACCAGCTGCCAGCCGGTCTCCATGGTGTCTTGGGCAAGGGCCTGGAGTACAAGGTTAATACCCTTTACAGGAACCAGAGAACCGAGTACCAGCACTCGGACAATAGCGGTTTTTTTTTTTGTTTTCAGGTTGAAATATTGGTTGTCGACTCCATTGGGGACAAAAAAAATTTTTTCTTTGTATCGAGGAAAATTTTCTGCCAGGGCGTCACGCATTCTGCTTGACACAGTGACCAGGGCAGTAGAACGGTACAGACACATCCGCAGCAAAAACCGATGAACCAGGGAGTCATTAATCCGGCTTGCATCTTCTCCCCGCAGGGTTGTTATAATGGGTTTTCTGAGCAAGATGGACGCAATCCCGGCAATAACTCCGTTGATCGTCCAGTGGGCATGGATCAGGTCACACCGGCGTGCATGGTGCAGGGTATGCAGCAGCATGGAAAACAGAAATCCCGGCACCAGCATAAAATAAAGATATCGTTTTGAACGTCCGAATGCGGCCGGTAATCCTCCCGGCTGATGGGCCA
>JALSNT010000570.1 GCA_026986885.1 Desulfobulbaceae bacterium | reverse complement strand
CTTCACGGGCCGTACCAAACCTGTTGGCCGGAACCATTTTTTTATATTCCTTAATCCGGGCATCGGTCAACCCCTGCAGGAAATCCGTATCAATGAATCCGGGCGACACACAGTTAACGGTAATTTTACGTTTTGCCACCTCTCTGGCAAGTGCCTTCATCATCCCAACCTGTCCGGCCTTGGAAGCGGCATAGTTGGCCTGGCCGGCAAAACCAAGCCGCCCCATAGGTGAAGTAATAAAAATAATCCGCCCGTATTTACGTTTCATCATCAACTGGACGGCAAACTTGGCCATGGTATAGCAGCCGGTCAGGTTGACATCAATCACCCGCCGCCAGTCCTCCTCCTTCATCATGGCCAGGGCGGCGTCACGGCGAACACCGGCACAGGCGACTAAAATATCTATGGAATCAAACTCTTCTTCTACCTGCCGGTACAAGTGTTCAACCGCCTGATAATTGCCGACGTCCAACTTGCGCAGCTGCAAGAGATCACCCAGAGACGCACGGCTTGCGGTTAACTCGGCAGCCGCCGCCTCATTGGAGCCATAAACACCGACCACCGCTACCCCCCGATCAAGCAGGGCCTCGGTAACTGCCCGGCCGATACCACGGGTGGCACCGGTAACAATGGCCTTTTGTCCCTGCCAGTCAGTCATGCCTGTCCCCGCAGATGCGCATCCACATCATTGGCCACAATCACACCGTAATTAATGGCGCCCAGCCAACCGCTCATGATAATGCCCACCGAGCCGACATGAAAAAGACCGGCAATTTCCTTAAAAATGGAGCGCGATATATCAAGGCCCTCAAACTTGGTTCCGAATGAGGTACCCCTGGTATGCAGGGTATAGCGGTTAAAGGTCTTAGGGGTGGCGGACTCAACGGTATCCACCTTATCCCGGATACCGGGCATATAGCGTTCAAGATCAACCAAACAACGTTCAATCATGGCCTTTTTTTCTTTGGCGTAGACAGCATCGGAGAGATGCGCCCAATCATCGAACTCGGCATTCATGGAGGCAACCACCGTATAGTCGGGACGCTGGGGTCTAGTCTTAGGATAATAGACGGAAAAGGTCCTGCTTTTAGTGTCCATTTTCCGCATCTCCATGGAAGAAAACTCCTCGGCCGTCGAGGTGAACAACAGATCGCCGACATCGTCGAATTTCTCCCCCGTGCGAATACCGAAATAGACCTGACAACTGGAATTATTCACCTGTACCTTATCAAAACGGGAGAGAAAATCATCGGAAAATGCGTCCCGGCCGGCCAGGTTGTCAATGGTGTTGGTGATGCCTGAATTTGAGACCACAGCCGGGGCTTCAATCATGCGGCCACAGACCTCTATCCCGCGAACCCTGCCCCGGTCAACCACGATTCTATCCACCCTGGTGCCGGTGCAGATGGTAACCCCGTTCTTCTGTAATTCCTCGGCCATCATACCGATCAACTTATCGGTACCGCCTTCAAAGGTGTAGACGCCACGATTCATAAAATTTGAAAAGACTATGCCGTAAGTAATTGCCGGCTCATCAAGGGTGGAGCCGTTGGCATAGGTAATCGGCTCCATGAGCAGGCGGTGGACATCCGTGCGGCCCGGGAAAAAACGATCAAACAGCTCACGGGTGGTCATGGACCGGTCATCATAGAAATTCATCCCGTCAACCGTGCGAAAAAACTCGGTCACCACCGATGAAGGAACAGCAAATTTTTCCTCAAGCAGGCGGACAAAATCATTTTTGGAAAAGGTGGTCGTCAGGGAAAACTGCGGGTTGTCAAAGACGATGTTCTTTAGTTGCACAATGGAATTGCGAATCGCTTTTGACCAGTATTTTCTACAGGTCTTGACCATGCCGTAGGGAAAGCCGTGCAGGGAGACATCAAAGATGTGGCCGCCCCGTTTAAACCAGGTGGCCAGACCGCCTAATTGAATATGATGCTCTAACAAAAGCACACAATGTCCGGCCCGGGCCAGCCTGTTGGCACAGGTCAGACCGCCTAATCCGGAGCCGACGACAACAACATCGTATTTATTTTCAGTTTTATCAAAAGGAGTAAAGGCCATGATGGTTGAATTTTCATTCTCCTGATAATTACGGAACCGCGGGCTGCCGATAATGCACGGACTATGCCAGTAGATGCCGGTTGACGATACTCACGCCGCTGAGCATGGAACCGATAATCCCTAAAAATCCCTGGTCGGTTCCGGCAATAAAAAGATTCTCAAATGGCGTACATCCATCCTTGATTTTAATCGGACTGCCGTAAACCGCCCCTTCGCCTTTGCCTGTAAAACGTTCAATGGTCAACGGCGTAAAACTATCCTCATATACAATGTCCTGCCCATAATTCCCAACAATTTTCCCCACCACCTGCCGCGACTGCCGGGAACACTTTTCTTTTGCCTGCCTGTATGCATCGGCAGTCAACCGGTGCCAACGCCGATAATCAGCGGCATGGGTCACCCGCAACTGAGCAGTTTTTCCGAGGTCAACACCTTGAAAATTTTCAGGAAAGCAGATAACTCCCCAGGAAGGATCAATGAGAGCATCGGGTCGCATGTAATGCCAGTTCTCATCCGTGGTGTAAAAAAGAATGGTCCTGCCCCTGCTTAACTGGCGGCTTCTTTCTGCAGGGATCAGAGAAATGGTCTCCATAAAGCTCATCCTGCCGGTATATTGCTTCACATCAAGGGGCCAGCCGGACAGTTTTGCCGTTAACGGCAAACCAACGGTGGAAAGTACGGCATCGGCCTGAAGCACCTCGCCACTGTTCAAACACACGCCGGTCACCCGATCACTGTTCCTGGTAATCTTTTTCACCTGCGTATTAAGACGCAACTCTCCGGCAAATTCTTTGTAATGATCAACAAGAAGCGTTAAAAATTCACGGATTGTCTGCTCAGGTCGGAAAAAACCCTCTAAAAAAAGGGCGCGGAACATGATGGCAAACTGGGCCAGGTCCATATCGTATTCCTCGGCGTTACCATAGACCATGAGCGGCAGCAGCAGCATGTTTTCAAGCAGGGGGTCGGCCAGTTCATCATGTAAAAATGTTCGGGCGGAACGCCTGGGTGCGGGCGTAAAGGGATCAAACTCTTCCATCTTGCGGAGGAGCCGGGAAAATGAATGGCGGGCACGGGGAAACTCACGGGCGACCTCGGCCGCAAGCACCGAAGGGTCATTGGTAAACGAAAGACGACTTTTGGGAAAGATAATTTCCGAGCCGAACTGCTGCCTGGTAACAAAGCGCTTACGCGACAGTTTCAGTTGCCGAAACAGCCGGTTTAGCGGCGCCCGCCTGTCGGCGGCAGCTGCATAATTGGTCATGGCATGCAAGCCCGTTTCCAGAAGATGCCCGTGCCGGAAATAATACGAATTCAGCCCGCCGGCAAGTGAGTGCTGTTCAAGGATAAGGGTACGTCGACCAAAACGGGCGGAGCGGATGCCGGCGGCCAGCCCGGACAAGCCGCCGCCGATTATGATAAGCTGATAATCAGCCAACAGAGATTAGATGTCTTTCAACTTCGGTTCGAGATAATTGACGCAACTGGTCAAAGTAGCCAGCTCAGGATATTCTTCTTCGGGGATCTGCAACTTATAACGTTTACGCAATTCCATCACGATATCCAGGAAATCCATGGAATCAAGGTCCAGCTGGTCGCGAAGCGGAGCATCGGCATCAAGGCCGTCAAATTCCGCATCTTCATCAATATCTTCTATGATTTCAAGGATTAGATCCTTGATTTCGTCCCGGGTCATACCTGTCCTCTATATAAAAAAATGGTGGAATCTCTCTTAAAAAAACATATTATTTTTTTGACGGAAATAGACAGATATACCATAGAAAAAATTACTCCGCCACAAATCTCTTAACGATAACCACCGAATTTATACCGACCATGCCAAAAGAGTTGTTGAGCAGGGCGTCAACACCTTTAAGCTTCCGGGCGGTTCCGGAAACCAGGCCGGGAAGCTTGCACTCCGGATCAAGATTATCCAGATTGATGGTGGGATGCACCATATTATCAGTAAAAGAGGGCAGGTTACCGGCCAGTTCCAACACACCGGCCGCTCCCATGGCATGGCCGATAAGTGATTTGGTATTATTGCTGTAAGTGTCTTCGCAATTCATAAAAACTTCATTGACAGCCCGACACTCTTCAACATCTCCCTGGCGGGTTCCGGTTGCATGGGTGTTGATGATGGTAATATCATTCGGCTGCATACCGGCCCGGGCAAGAGCTGCCCGCATGCACCGACTCTGCTGTGGGCCATAGGGAAGGACAAAATCCCTGGCATCGGAATTCATGGCATAACCGGCAATCTCACCATAAATCTTCGCCCCCCGCTCCAGGGCACGATCAAGGCGCTCCAGCGTAAAAACACAGCCACCCTCGGAAATAACGATACCGTTGCGGTCTCGATCCAGCGGTCGACTGGCCTTTATCGGATCGGCATGTTCGGCAAGAGCGCCCTGGGCCTTAAAAGATGCAAAGATACCAAAGGAACCGACACTTTCCGAGATGCCGCCGCACAGGGCCAGATCCACCTCATCAAGCTGCAGCATCTGCACGCCCTGAATAAGGGCGGCATTACCGGCGGCACAGGCGGCACCGATGGAATAATGCGGCCCGGTGATCCCCTGGTTCATGGTAATTTCGCCCGCAGGGTTGTTAAGAACCGTGCGGGGATTGTGATGATGGGTCCAGTAATCGACATTGTAATCGAACCGGCTGATATTATAGACTTCGTTCTCTGTCTCCACGGTGCCGTGTTCGGTAAGTCCGACATAAACACCGGTTCGCCTCCTGTCATATTCGGAAAAATCAATGGAGGCATCGGCCAGGGCCTCGCCGGCACAGTAAACACCTATGCAGCCGGCCCGGGTGCCCCGTTTGTTTTCTTTTTTCTTTCGATATTTTGTTTCCGGAAAAGTACAGATACCCGCCGGCGCCGGACCCATATAGCGGAGATCAATCAAGGAGATACCACTGACCCCGGCCAGCAGCCGCCGTCTGAATTCGGGAAGATCATTGGCACCGCCGGGAGCAGTTAAACCGACCCCGGTAATAACATATCGTTTATGTGGAGTCCGTTTATTCATTTACCTTATCTCTCCCTGCCAGTTCGGCAACGATACCGGGAACGGCAGCCACGGCCTCACCCAGCTTATCGGGCATATTGCCCCCGGCCTGGGCCATATCCGGCCTGCCGCCGCCTTTACCACCGACGATGGCCGCCACTTTTGCTACCAGCTGACCGGCCTTGATTTTTTTTGTTAAATCCTTACTGACCAGGGCCAGAAGAGCCGCTTTCCCGTTAATCGTGCCGCCAAGGACGGCGACACCACTGCCCATCCTGTCACGGACCTTATCCCCGACCTCACGCAGGGTTTTGGAGGAATCAAGCGGAATCTCACCGGCAACGACCTTGATCTCTCCCACCTGTACCGTGCTGTTCAGCAGACCGTCAAGATCGGACATGGCCCGGGACGCGGCCAGGGACGCAATTTCTTTTTCCAGTTCCTTCTGCTTCTGCAGCAGACCTTCTATTCGGGCGGGAGCCTCACTGAAAGGACCTGACAACAAAGACGTCACTGCCTCGGCCCCGGCGGCCAACTGCTGTAGATAGGTTACGGCAGCAGGACCGGTAATTGCCTCGATACGGCGAACACCTGCGGCAATACCTGATTCGGAAATTATGGTAAACAGACCGATATCCCCGGTCGCCCGGACATGGGTGCCGCCGCAGAGTTCTTTGGAAAAGTCCTCGATGGATACCACCCGTACTTCATCACCATATTTTTCTCCAAAGAGCGCCGTCGCGCCCTCGGCAATGGCCTCTTCCCTGGCAAGTATCCTGGTCTGTACAGGAATATTTCGCCGAATCTCATCATTAACCAGCCGTTCAATCTCCCGTTTCTCTTCATCCGTGACCGGTGAAAAATGGGTGAAATCAAAACGCAGCCGTTGCGCACCTACCAGTGAACCCGCCTGCTTGATGTGATCGCCCAGTACTTTTTTCATGGCCGCCTGCAACAGATGGGTTGCCGTGTGGTTGGCCATTGTCCTCAGCCGCAGCGCATCCGTGACCACAAGTTCCACTTCGCTGCCGGTCGACAGGGTTCCCGTGTCCTGCACCCCCTCATGCAGTACAAGTCCGTCGGCCATAGCCGTGGTCTTATCAACACGAAAAACAGCGCCATCATGACGGATCTCCCCGGTATCGCCGACCTGACCGCCTGATTCGGCGTAGAACGGGGTGCGTGGACAAAAAATCCTGTATTTCCTCCCCTGTTCCGTCTGCTCAACAAGGGTGCCGGACTCATCAACGATACCCTCAATCGTTGATGAAGCGCCCAGGGTGTCATAACCGACAAATTCCGCTGATTTTCCCTGCTCCACCAGGGCAAGCACCCCGGCCTCGAGATGATCAACATCCTTTCCCTTCCAGGATCTGCGGGATTGTTGCCGCTGTTCTTCCATGGCCCGGCTGAACCCGGCCTCATCAAAGGCAATATTCTGCTCCAGGGCCACATCCCGGACAATATCCACAGGAAACCCGTAGGTGTCATAGAGTTTAAAGATAAAAGAGCCGTCGATGCAGGCATTGTCACCCTGCTCCCGGCGCAACCGCTCAATCTCGCGGGAAAGCATGGATAGACCATTATCCAGGGTCTCACCAAAGCGAGACTCTTCATTGGTCACCACCTTTACCAGCAGCCCACGACCATCTCGCAGGTGGGGATAGGCGTCCGCCATCATGTCGATAACCAGATCGCAGACTCCCGGATAAAAGGAATCCAGACCAAGACTGCGGCCGAAACGAATGGCCCGGCGCATGATCCGGCGCAGGACATAACCACGGCCCTCGTTTGCAGGCAGTACACCGTCGGCGACCAGAAAGGCAGTTGCCCTGGCATGATCGGCAATAACCCGCATGGCCACGTCATCGGCGGTATCAACCCTGTACTGTCTGCCGGACAATTCGGCGATATGATCAATTAAAGGAGTAAAAAGATCACAGTCAAAATTGTTGAATTTTCCCTGTAAAACGGCGGCAATCCGTTCCAGCCCCATACCGGTGTCGATGGAGGGCCTGGGCAGCGGTGTCATGGTGCCGGATGCATCACGGTTAAACTGCATAAATACCAGGTTCCACAACTCAAGAAACCGATCACAATCACAGCCGACCGCACAGTCGGGCCGGCCACATCCATGTTCAGGACCCTGGTCGATATGGATTTCAGAGCAGGGGCCGCAGGGACCGGTATCCCCCATGGCCCAGAAGTTGTCGGCCTCGCCCAACCGGACGATCCTTCCCCTGGGTAAATCCTCTGTCTGCGCCCAAAGGTCATAGGCCTCATCATCATCTTTGTACACGGAGACCCAGAGCTGTGCCGGGTCAAGGCCCAGTTCTTTTGTCAGAAATTCCCAGGCATAGAAAATGGCATCTTTTTTAAAATAATCGCCAAAGGAAAAATTACCAAGCATCTCAAAAAAAGTGTGATGGCGGGCGGTATGACCGACGTTTTCCAGATCATTATGCTTACCGCCGGCCCGCACACACCGCTGCGAGCTGGTTGCCCGCACATAGTCCCGCTGTTCTTCTCCGATAAACACCTTCTTAAACTGCACCATACCGGCATTGGTAAAGAGCAGAGTCGGGTCGTCATGGGGAACAAGAGAAGAGGAATCGACAACGGTATGGCCCTTGTCGGCAAAATACTTAAGAAATTTAGATCGAATTTCGTT
>JALSNT010000569.1 GCA_026986885.1 Desulfobulbaceae bacterium | reverse complement strand
CTATCTTCTTTCTCCTGGTTTTTGATGTACGCTCGTACTACTTCCTCATCAGCACCAACTGTTGATACGAAATATCCACGTGCCCAAAAACTCATCCCGCCATAATTCTTACGTTGACCAAGATAAGTACGAGCTATGTGAATGGCACTTTTGCCTTTCATATAGCCAATCACTTGAGACACTGCGTATTTAGGAGGTATTGCAATCAGCATATGGACATGATCTGGCTGCAGATGCCCCTCTAAGACCTTGCTTTCTTTCTGACGGGATAGATCATGAAACACTTCTCCGAGGTGCTGCCGAAGTTGACCATACATCGATTTTCTACGACATTTAGGAATCCACACTACGTGATACTTGCAATCCCATCTTGAGTGACTTAAACTTTGTACGTTGTTCATGAAGTCTCCTTCTCGTAACTTTGACCGGTTCACGAGTTTGGAGACTTCTGTATTATGCCCGAAATGTCAAACTGCTGGAGTCCCCCGGCAGAGCCGGGGGTTTACCTTACAGAAATTAGAGTACGCCGGTGGAACTGGTTCGTCAAGGATAAAGATTTGACCCCCCATACGCCTTCACCAATGAGGTATTTGGCCTCACCGCCGCTGGCAGCCATGTTTTCAAGCTTAAGTATTTTGTACAGCTCAATGTAAGGACTGGTAATGGAGAGGGTTTTCATAAATGTTTTTTATCCGAAAATGGCGCAGAGCGCCGGAGAATATGCAGCACCGCAGAGCGGTGCCGCGAGCGAACAAGAATGTTTGGCCGTCCCGGGTCTCTCTCGTGACATCCGCTCTGCGGTGTCATGTGAACAGGTCTTGTTCCATTTTCATTCGTTGTTGCGCCCGCTCTGCGGGCATGCTGGTTTTACTCGCGCCCCCTGTCGTTCTCCATAAGGTGAAGGACTATGGAACGGCGCTCTGGGTTAAACTGCCGGTAGGAAGTGTTTGATTTGTCAAGCATAATTTTTGAGGCTCGCACCGGATCAGAATTTTTATATTTATCAGAGAGGTAGATAATTTCCCGGATGCCGGACTGGATAATTACCTTGGTACACTCGTTACAGGGAAACAGGGCAACATAGATACGGCAGTCGCGAAGGTCATAGGAAATCGAATTGAGAACAGCGTTTAATTCGGCGTGACAGACATAGGGATACTTTGTATCGAGATAATTCCCCTCCCGTGACCAGGGCAGGTCATCGTCGGAGCATCCCCAGGGAAAACCGTTATAACCGACGCCGACAATTTTGTTCTGCACATTGGCCACACAGGCGCCTACCTGGGTGTTGGGATCTTTGGATCGCAGGCCGGAAAGCAGGGCAACAGCCATAAAGTATTCGTCCCATGAAAGATAATCCGTGCGTTTTCCGGTCATTTCAGCGCTCCTGTTTTACGGCGTTAGAGTTTTGTTTCCATGCCCTGCGGCGAGCGCGCCAGTCATCAGCACCTGTTGCCTTGTTAATAAACTGCCGGATAGCCTGAAAATAAAGACTGCCGCCGATCAGGATGAGTGAGTTATGGTCGGCACCCGGGATGATCTGCAGTTCTTTGGACCTGGCCCCGCATGCGGCCATCAGTTTTTCTGCCTGTGCCAGTGGTATCAACTGATCTTCACGGCCATGCAGGATAAAGGTGGGCTTGTTTACCTTGCCAATTTTTTTTCTGTTGTTAAAACCCATCTCCTCGGTAATACCTAACCTGTCCGGATCAAGGCCCAGTTTCCGGGCAAGGGG
>JALSNT010000568.1 GCA_026986885.1 Desulfobulbaceae bacterium | reverse complement strand
AGGAATGTACTGCGAATGCTTGACGAGCAGGTGATAAAAAATATGCACAGGACTTTTGCCTTGCCGCTTCTCCGCAGTTTTGCCCGGGTGGCCAACTGGAACGATCAGCGGGTGGTGGATGGCGTAGTGGACAACTCTGCCCAAGCCGTCCTCAGCCTGGGTGATCACATGCGTGTCTTTATGCAGCCCGGAATTTTATCGCGCTATATTGCCCGTACCCTGACCGTGCTTGCAGGTATTGCCCTGCTGGCTCTGTATTTACGATAATCCCGCAAAGAATACATTGATAAACAGATGACTCCACTTGCAACGCTCCATCATTCAACACTCGCTTACCCGGTATTAAGCCTGATCATTTTTCTTCCGGTCATCGGGGCTGTCCTGCTGGCATTGATCAAGGACGAGGAACAGAGCCGTTGGTTCAGCCTGATTATCTTAACCCTGACCTTTTTTTTCTCCCTGCCGCTGGTCGGCCGGTTTCAGACGAATGTGCTTGGTTTCCAGTTCGTTGAAAATCATGCCTGGATTACCGGTTATGGGTTGAGCTATCTGTTGGGTGTTGATGGTATCAGCCTGCCCCTTGTTCTGTTGACCACCTTTCTGGGACCGGTAACGGTTCTCTGTTCCTGGCGCTACATCACCCACCGGGTTCGGGAATGCATGGCCTGTCTGCTGCTGACCCAGGGAATCCTGACCGGTGTGTTTGTCGCCCTTGACATGGTTCTTTTCTATTTTTTCTGGGAAGCCATGCTGGTGCCCATGTTCCTGCTGATAGCCATCTGGGGTGGGCCAAGGCGTAAATACGCGGCCATTAAATTTGTTCTTTATACACTGGCCGGCTCTATTTTTCTCCTGCTGGCCATTGTTGGTCTTTATGTGCAGGCAGGCAGTTTCAGCTACCCTGTAATGCTCGGCCTGCATCTGTCTCCGGGCTGGCAGTTCTGGATTTTCATTTCTCTGCTGATCGGTTTTGCCGTCAAGATTCCAATGGTACCGCTGCACACCTGGTTACCGGCAGCCCATGTGGAAGCGCCCACCGCCGGTTCGGTTATCCTTGCCAGTGTGCTGCTGAAGATGGGCACCTACGGGCTCCTGCGCTTCAACCTCACCCTGACCCCGGCGGCCAGCGTGGGCCTGGCTCCTTATATTATGGTATTTTCCGTCATCGCTATTCTGTACGGCGGCCTGCTTTCTCTTGCCCAGAATGACATCAAAAAATTGATTGCCTATTCCTCGGTCTCCCATATGGGATTTGTCACCCTGGGTATCAGTGTCCTCAATATGCAGGGATTTCAGGGAGCCATGCTGCAGATGATCAACCATGGTTTGACGACCGGTGGTCTTTTTCTGCTTGCCGGTATGCTCTATGAACGGACCCATTCCCGGGAACTATCGGTCAATGCCGGGCTTGGCCGCCTGATGCCGGGCTTTGTCTTTTTTCTTGGGCTCTACAGCCTGTCCTCTCTGGCTTTTCCGGGAACCGCGTCCTTTGTCGGCGAATTTCTCTGTTTAACCGGTGCTTTTCAACACTCCATGCGTCTTGGCGCCTGGGTCATTCCCGGCGCCCTGATTGCCGCTGCCTACATGTTTCGCATGTTTCTGACAGTGACATGGGGTAAGGGGGGAGACTCGAAACAGGCGCGTGATATCAATCTCAGGGAGTGGGCCAGTCTGTTGCCGCCGGCCCTGCTGGTGATCCTGTTCGGCTTTTATCCGGCTCCGATACTTAAAATGATGAATCCGGTGCTGGATGCCATTATCAAGCGGCTGCCGGCGGAGAAGAGTATGGATATAGCAACGTTGATAACCCATTCCATTCATGGATTTCTCAATTGATTCCGGTAAATATAATTGCTGTGGAAGGTTGTAATAACAAGACAACAGTATCCAGGTTGATTGCTGATATAAAGAAAAAGAGGCCGATAGATGCTTAACGGTATATTACCAGAAATTATTATCAGCGTTGCCGCATTGTTCTTTTTCGGCTGCGCCCTGTTTGACTATAAGAAAATCCTTCCCTGGGCCGTTGGCTTTGGTACAGCGGCAACCCTTGCCAATCTGGTAAGTCTGCATGTGCAGCATAGTTTCTTTCACGGAGCCTTCATGGTGGATGGATTTTCCCGGTTTTTCAGTTTTCTGATCTGTGCCTCCTTTCTTCTTGCCTGTATCATTGCCGGCAAGCTGCGACAGACCGATCAGGAAAAAACAGGTGAATTTTTTTTCTTTGTCTCCATCGGTACCCTGGGTCTGCTGCTGGTGACCGGGGCCACCGAGCTGCTGACCCTGTTTATCGGCCTGGAAATCTCCTCCTATCCCCTCTTTATTGTCGCCTCCTATCGCAAGGGGCTGGGGTTTCAATTTGAGTCTGTGGCCAAGTATATGGTCTTCGGCGCCGTGTCCATGGCCTTTATGCTATACGGTATCACCTATTTGTACGGCGTCTTTGGTTCCACATTTTTGGGTGATATCATCCCGGCTATTCCTGAGCATCTTGATGATCCCATGGCAGTACTCGGTGTTATTCTATTTATGGCCGGTCTGCTGTATAAACTGGCTGCCTTCCCCTTTCATTTCTGGGCCCCGGACGTCTATGCCGGATCGGCAGCCGAGGTTGTCGCCTTTATTGCCGCCCTGCCAAAACTGGCAGCTGTAGCACTTCTGGTACGCATCTCATCCATGTTCATAGGAATGGAAGGATTGATTCCGGTACTTATGATTCTCTCCATCCTCTCCATGACCCTGGGTAATCTGATGGCCCTTGCCCAGAACGAGTTTAAACGTCTACTGGCCTATTCGGCTGTTTCCCATGCCGGTTATATTATGCTTGGTCTGCTGGCGCCCGCTGACGGCGGCCTGCAGGCTGCGTTGTTTTATGGAGCCGTCTATTCGTTGATGACTCTTACCGCCTTTTTGGTCGCCATTGAGGTTGCCGGTGATGAGCATGATATTCCCCTGGAAAATCTGCGTGGTCTCTGGAAGCGCTCTCCGAGCCTGGCCATCATGCTGGCCGTCACCTTTATCTCCCTGGCCGGGCTGCCGCCGATGGCAGGGTTCACCGGTAAACTTTTTCTGATCATGTCTGTCTGGAAGGCCGGCTATTTCTGGCCGGTGCTGGCAGCGGTTCTCAATACCCTGCTCGGTAGCTTTTACTATCTGCGGGTTATCAAGATTTCCCTTGTCGGCGGCAAGGAAGAAGAAAAACCCCTGGAACTGCCGGTTCATGTACGGCCCCTGGCCATTGGACTGGGGCTGCTGATTCTTTTTCTTGGTTTGATGCCCGGATCCCTGCTTGATCTGGCAGGAGCAGCCATAGCCAGCTTGTAAGCCTGACTTGACTGTTCGGGTATATACCTGAATCCTGCAGGATTCAGGTATAAAAAAGGGGGATCGACCCGAAGGCCGATCCCCCTTTTTTTGCGAGGAAGGTTTTTGTATATTCGAAAAAAGTCAGTCGAGTTTTTCCATTTCCCGACCGCAGCAGTTGGGTATGGAATCTCCGGCTTCCAGGTGGGCGTATTTGTTACAGATCGCGCAGTATACCGTACATTCTTCTTCAACAGTATCTTCGCTGTAATGGGTTTGACCGCCGGGTACGTTTTCAATCACAAAGCGGGCAATGTTTGATTTTGTCGGGATGAATTCACCGATGGGTTCAAGTTTTTTTGAGTCCTGAACACAATCGACCACAACCCGCCACAGGGTCTCCATATCGGCAGTTTCCTGAGGAGTTTCAGGGTGGAATTCAACAACATTTTTATCGACAAGTATTTTCATATGTTCTCCTGTTTTTTCTAAATAATATCCTCAACTGAGGTAATTTCCCTGCCCGCCATAAAATCGTTTAACGTTTGACCGATCGTGTTTCCGAGCTTGACACACTCATCAAGGTTGTTGGCTTCAGGTACATACTGAACCTTGAGTCCCGGATGGCAGATGGTGAATTTCATTTCGGTCATGGCTTTGTTCATCAGCTTGACAGCCTCACCGGACCAGCCGAAAGAACCGAAGGCGGCGCCGATTTTGTTGGTTGGCCGCAGTCCACGCATATACATGAGAAAGCCGGCCATACGCGGCAGCATTCCATTGTTTAAGGTTGGGCACCCCAGCACTATGGCGCTGGCCTCCAGGACATCGGTCATGACATCACTGCGATGATTGACCTGCAGGTCATGCATCTTGTAGGATATCCCCTTTTCCTGGAGTCCCTCGGCTATAGCCTTGGCCATCAAACGGGTGGAATCCCACATGGTATCGTAGATAATCAGTGCATTGCCCTTGCCTTCGTGGATACACCAGCGGCCATAGGCCTCGAGGATCTTATCGATATGTGAACGCCAGACAACACCGTGATCGGGTGCAATCATTTTAATGGGCAGGTTCATTTCCGCAACTCTGGCCAGTAATTTTTTCACCAGCGGCGAATACAGGGTGAGGATGTTGGCATAATATTTGGTGGCCTCATGCATCAGAACATCAAGGTTGATCTCGTCATCGAAGCGTTCGCTGGTCGCCAGGTGCTCACCGAAGGCATCGCTGGAAAAGAGAATCTGGTCTTCCTTGATATAGGTAAACATGGAATCGGGCCAGTGCAGCATCCTGGTTTCCAGAAAATTGAGGGTCTTTTTGCCCAGACTGAGTTCTTCACCCGGGGTAACGACATGGTAGGGCCAGTCATCATGATGAAAATGTTTAAGAAGCGCTTTCTGTCCCATCTTTGAACAGATAATCTTCTCAGGTTTAACCTCTTCGACAACCGCCGGCAGGGAACCGGAGTGATCCATTTCCACGTGATTAACCACAATGTAATCAATTTTTTCAGGATCAATGATACTGCGGATGTGGTGCATCAGCTCACCATGGTACGGTTTTTTCACCGTATCGATAAGGGTGATCTTTTCATCAATAATGAGATAGGCGTTATAGGTCGTTCCACGGTTGGTAGAGTAACCGTGAAAATCACGGGTAAGCCAGTCGATGGCTCCGACCCAAAAGACATTTTCGGCAAGTTTAATCGGTTTCATTTGTTTCCTCCTTGTTCTTATACGTTCTTTATCCGTAACAGAGGACGGAAGTAAGATGACAGTCTAATTTTCGCCTGCGGCGTACATAACCACGGTTGACTGCTCTTATATTCTCTGTTTCATAACAGCGTAGCGGTGTCGTTGTTGTGGCCGGCCAATCTGTTACAGCCGTGCCGGTTTATTTGTAACCATTCATTGCTACGGATAATATTTCCATATCCTGCATTTTTTTGAACAAAACAGCAGTGCGCCGGACAGCTGTTTTTATATTACCTTAATTTTTGATCTTGAACGGCGGGAAAAGATGAAAAAGGGACAAGTCCGCATGGGTGGACCAATGCGGACGGGTATTAACCGTCAGGTACGAAGCTTCGGCAAAAAATCCGCAGTAGTACTCAAAAGGTGAGGATGGAGTATCCTTTATTGATGTATGCAGACATGGCAGGATGGCCGGACATGTCGCCGATGAGGTCCACACCGGCCTCGGTAACTGCTTTTGCTACCCCGAGTTTGTTGGAGCAGGCACGGCATGCGCCGATTATAATCCCCTTTTCCTTCGCCTTACCATAGAGTTGGTTGAGGAAGTGATCCGGTTTGGCCATCTCCGGTATCAACTTGACTGCATCGCCCTCAATGACGATTTTACCCCCCATTCCCTGTTCGGCAAGGTCAAGCCCGTTCAACAGAACATGGATAAAACACATGGGATCACCGCGAAAGGCAAAAATTACCGTCTTGGTCATGGTTCCCCCCCTTGAAAGAAAAAATTCCGGGCATTGCAAGGTGAGCAGAACAGGGGACGCTTACCTTGCAATACCTGAAAAATCCCGGCATGTTTTCGAGTTTTCCTGGTTTATTGCCGGCTACACCTCTTCAAATTCATCTTTATCAGCCCCGCAGACCGGACATACCCAGTCGTCCGGCAGGTCGTCAAACGAGGTGCCGGGCTCAACGCCGTTTGCCGGGTCTCCGGCCTCAGGATCATACTCGTAGCCGCACACAAGACATCTATATTTTTTCACTGTAAATTCTCCGTAATTTAAAAAATTTTTAAGTTAAATCAATTGAAACACTCTATTCTGGTAAAAGTAAAGAATCACCTGAACAGAGTGATTTTTATTTCGCATTGTCGTCCTGGACGGAACCGGGACCGGCAAGCGGTTTAAAAGCATCCCTGGTTGCGCCGCAGACCGGACAGCGCCAGTCATCAGGCAAGTCGGTAAAAGCCGTTCCTTTTTTGATCTTGCCTTTGCGATCCCCTTTGTCGGGATTATAAATATATCCGCAATTTGGTGTCTGGCATTGATACATTTCCTCGGGCTGGGCCATACGGATGGTCTCCTGGTTAAGGTTTGTGGTCTATTCCCTTTTTTTATTAAAAAGAGTTGTACATTATGACAAACAGTTACAGGTCATGCTTTCCAGTGGCCGTGCAGATTGCAGTATTCCCTGGCAGTAACCTCGGCTGCCTCTATACAGAAGGTTGCTTCCGGAGCATCGCCCGGAGAGAGGTTCTGACGATATACCTTGCCGTCGGCTACCAGCTCGATCCATTCAATATAGTGTTTTTCTTCCATCGGGTGCGGGACCGAACCGACAGTTACCTTGTAACCTTCATCAACCTTGGTGATAACGGGGACATGTTTTTCCCTGGCTGCGTCAACGGTATTTTCAGTCATCAGGTCCATGGGCTGGCCACAGCAGACCAGTTCCCCGGCACCGGTATGCAGAACTTCAACAATGTTACCGCAAAGGGGGCATTTATAAATTTCATTTTTGTTGGTCATGGTATGATCTCCTGATTGGGTAAGATAAGTGGTTTTTTTCCTGCCGCCGGCGAGTCCGGCGGCAAATTACACAGTGATGATCAGTCTGCATGTTTGGCCAGGTAGTCGGCAACACCATCAGCGGTCGGGGTCATGGCGTCTTCACCTTCTTTCCAGTTGGCTGGGCAGACATCGCCGTGCTCTTCATGGAACTTGAGGGCATCCACCATTCGCAGGGCCTCGTCGATGGAACGTCCGAGCGGCAGATCGTTGATGACCGCGTGCCGGACAATTCCCTCTTTATCAATGAGAAAGGTTCCGCGCAGGGCAACGCCCATGTCAAGAAGCACGCCGTACTGTCGGGATATCTTTTTATCCAGATCGGAAACCAGCGGGTATTGAATATTGCCGATTCCCCCTTCATTGACCGGGGTATTCTTCCAGGCCCAGTGGGAAAACTGCGAGTCAATGGAGGCACCGATCACCTCACAGCCGCGCTCTTTGAATTTATCCAGATTTTTATCAAAGGCGATGATTTCCGACGGACAGACAAAGGTGAAATCAAGGGGATAAAAGAACAGAATAACGTATTTCCCGCGATAGTCTGAAAGTTTGAAATCATCCTTCATGGAATTGTCGGGCATGACGGCTGTGGCGGTAAAGTCGGGTGCCTGCCTGGTTACAAGTGTGCTCATTGTAATAAATCTCCTTTTTACAGATAAGTTAATTATTTTTTGGCTCCCGATGCACAAGGCTCAATTCAGGTGAAAACCATTGTTGACGAAGAGCTGGAATTTTTTGTTGTACGGTTACCAGTTTTCAGCCAGGAGTTCAAAATACCCCTGGGGGTGGGCGCAGGCCGGACATTTTTTCGGTGGCTCGAGACCTTCATGAACGTATCCGCATTTGCGGCAATACCAGATGACGGTCTCACTGCGTTTGAAAGTGCGGCCCTCTTTAAGGTTGTCGATGAAGCTGCGGTA
>JALSNT010000567.1 GCA_026986885.1 Desulfobulbaceae bacterium | reverse complement strand
CGGCTACTACGAAACCCTGCCCCTTTTTGTTATCAACAGCTTTCTGGAGCGAAAAAGCGGCAGCCTTATCCATATTGATTGCCGGAATAATCGAACCATGGCCATCATGGTTGCCCGCCTGCAGCAAGAGGATACCCGCAATTCGGAAAAATGACGCTTATCGAATGCCGAACCGCAGAATATTGAACCGCTCAATTTAAGAGAAAAAAATCTCCACCACCTCCGGAATTCATTCCTTTTCTGCCTTGGTACGGAAAAGCGCATGTTTTGAGGAATTTTCAGGTTGACCGGAAAAATAATCATGATATTATCGGGTAAACCGGAAAATTCTTCAAGGGAAATGCGTGCAAAGGTATATTCAAGCTGCAGTTGTTGATGACCTGCGGAAAAAAATGGTGTTTATCGGTGGCCCGAGACAGGTGGGAAAGACAACCCTGGCTCTGGATATTCTTGGCGGGGACGAGCGCCATCCGGCTTATTTTAACTGGGACTATGGGGATGACAGGAGAATACTCCTGGAGGGCGGCCTGCCGCCGGATCAGCCCCTGGTGATTCTTGATGAAATTCACAAGTATAAACAGTGGCGTAATTTCATAAAGGGGCTTTATGACAAGAATAAATCAAGAACTTCTTTTTTAATTACCGGTTCCGCCCGTCTGGATTATTACCGCAAGGGAGGCGATTCCCTGCAGGGGCGATATCATTATTATCGGCTCCATCCATTGTCTGTGTATGAACTTAATCCGGCGCCATCACGGGATGATCTGCAAAACCTGCTGACTTTCGGCGGATTTCCCGAACCGTTTTTTTCCCAGTCAAAACGGGACTGGAAACGGTGGCAGCGGGAGCGTATTACCCGGGTTATTCATGAAGATCTTGTTTCCCTTGAACATGTGAAGGAGGTGGGACAGCTTGATCTTCTTGCAATGCTGCTTCAGGACAGGGTTGCCTCCCTGCTGTCAATTAATGCGTTGCGTCAGGATTTGTCGGCATCGCACGAGGCTGTTGACCGTTGGGTACGAATTCTGGAAAACCTCTATTACTGTTTCAGGGTCAGGCCGTTTGCCGCCAAAAAAATAAAGGCCCTGAAAAAAGATAGAAAACTCTATCTCTGGGACTGGTCATTGTGCCGGGATCAGGGAGCCGGGTTTGAAAATCTGGTGGCAGCCAACCTTCTAAAATATTGTCATTTCCATGAAGACACCCGGGGCGATGCCATGGAGTTATGTTTTCTGCGCGACAGTCATAAACGGGAGATCGACTTTGTGGTGCTCCGTGATGGCCGCCCGATTTTCGCAGTGGAGTGTAAGACCGGCAAACATGGCGTGAGCAAGCATATTGCCTATTTCTCCAAACGTACGGAAATTCCGTATTTTTATCAGGTTCACCTGGGAAGTGACGACTATGAGATTGCTGATCTGCGCACCCGGATACTCCCTTTCACCCGTTTTGCCGCCGAGGTGCTGCGGGTATGAGGCAGAGTTCCCGGCAATTAACATGCTGTCATTGACAGCGTAGCCCATCCGGGCTAACTTCTCAGAAAGGATACCCGCAATTCGGAAAAATGACGAATATCGAATACCGAACCACAGAAGTAAAAAGTAGGAACCGCGGCCCCGAAGTCTCGCAGGCTCGCTTATTGTGCGCAGATAAACGTGCCGGATGCAGCAAACGCCTGTCGTCCGCAGGTGGAGGGCCTTGCAAGGAGATAATATTATGGCAAAAACAGCAACAGTAAG
>JALSNT010000566.1 GCA_026986885.1 Desulfobulbaceae bacterium | reverse complement strand
GATAACAAAATCTTCAATATCGGAATAGGCACGTTTTATGGTACCCAGCACCTTGTCCTCATAAGCGACAGAGCCGGATACCTGCGGGACCTTGAACCGGATGACATAGGGTAGTCCCTTTTCCTCTTTTTCCCTGATCTGCTGCTCTGTCAGGTTGCGACAAGTGCCGTCATAGCGAACATCCTGTTTGGCAGCCAGCGCCGCTTGCCGTTTTTTTTCAATGGATTCTTTGGTGCAGAAACATTTATAAGCATGACCGCTGTCAAGTAATTTCTGAGCGGTCCGGCTGTGGTCTTCAGAAAATTCCGTTTGAAAATAAGGGCCTTCATCCCAGTCGAGTCCGAGCCATGTAAGACCATCGATAATACCGGCAATGGATTCCTCGGTGGAACGTTCTGCATCAGTATCTTCAATGCGCAATATCAGCTTGCCGTTATTTTTTCTTGCCCACAGCCAGTTGAGCAGCGCGGTTCTTGCCCCGCCGATATGGAGATAGCCGGTGGGACTGGGTGGGAAGCGTACCCTGACTTCAGTCATTTTTCATTCCTCATGATAAAAAATAGTTCCGGCCGGCTCATGACCGGCGCTGGTTGCGTATTCGGCAAAGAAAGTGTTTCTATAGTCATTCGCTGATAAAGATGCAAGGTTGTAAAAATATCCATGCCGTTGTGTGGGCGGCGGGACGGTTTTTATTTTTTAGTATTGTCTGGTTTCAATAATACCGTTATACTTCCTGTTTCACAGTTAAAAATCAATAATTATTCCAACATTACAATATATTTCGTCTGGGGGGAGGAAAATGAAAGTTTTAATCAGTGATAATTTAGCGCCCATTGGAGAAAAAATTCTTCGGGAGGCGGGCCTGGAGGTGGATGTAAAAACCGGATTGCCGCCGGAAGAACTCAAAGCGATAATCCCTGAATATGATGGTCTGGTAATTCGTAGCGCCACCAAGGTCCGTGAAGATATTGTTGAAGCCGCCACAAAGCTCAAAGTGGTCGGTCGTGCCGGTATCGGCCTGGATAATGTTGATATTCCCGCTGCCAGCCAGAAGGGCATAGTCGTAATGAATGCGCCGGACGGCAATGCTACCACTGCGGCCGAACATGCCATTGCCATGATGATGTCCCTGGCCCGGAACATACCCCAGGCAACAGCTTCCATGAAAGCGGGAAAGTGGGAGAAAAAGAGTTTTATGGGGAGAGAGGTAACCGGTAAGACCTTAGGTATTGTCGGCATCGGCCGTATTGGTTCCATAGTATGCTCACGTGCCCATGGGCTGCAGATGAAGGTTATCGCCTATGATCCTTTTATGCCGCCGGAGCTTGTCGAAAAATTAGGCGTTGAACTTGTTGAGCTTAATGAACTGGCCAGGCGTTCGGATTTCATCAGTGTACATACCCCGTTGACCAAGGGGACAAAGCATCTTCTGTCTACTGAATTTTTCAGCAACATGAAAGAAGATGCCATGTTTATTGACTGTGCCCGGGGCGGAGTTCTTGATGAGCAGGCCCTTTATGAGGCCCTGTCTGAAGGCAGGATTGCCGGGGCAGCCCTGGATGTATTTGAGAAAGAACCGACAACCCTGGAAGATACCCCTCTGCTGGCATTAAATAATTTTATTTGTACACCCCATCTTGGTGCTTCCACCAGTGAGGCCCAGGAGAATGTCGCTTCCTCCATCGCAGAGCAGGTTGCCGACTATCTGCTTAAAGGTGCGATCCGTAATGCTGTGAATGTGCCGTCCGTCAGTGATGAGGTGTTGGCAAAGGTCGGCCCGTTTATCAGCCTTGGCGAAATGCTCGGTTCCCTGCATATGCAGATTGCCCGGGGAAGTGTCCAGGAGGTGAACCTGGAATTTTCAGGAGATCTTGCCGATCAGGATACCGGACCCGTAACAGTGGCATTTTTAAAGGGATTATTTACTCCCATTCTGCAGGATGCGGTCAATTTTGTCAATGCCCCGCTTATTGCCAAAGAGCGCGGTATCAAGGTAGTCGAATCAAAAACACAGCAGGCCGCCGATTTTACCAATCTTCTCACGGTGGTTGTCAAGACCAACAAGGGTGAAAACATGCTGGCCGGTACGGTATTTGGTAAAAAAGAACCACGGCTCGTCCGGTTGAACTCCTTTCGGCTGGAGGCGTTACCGGCCGGACCGTTGCTGTTTGTATATAATAAAAACGTACCCGGTGTCATCGGTGACCTGGGCACCACCCTTGGTAAATTCGGAGTTAATATTTCCCGGATGACCGTTGGCAGGGAAGAGGCATCTAACCAGAATATCATTCTCCTGAACACCGATACTCCGGTTGACGGTGATCTGCTTGCCCGGGTAGCTGAACTTAAGGATATTGATGATGCCATGGTCCTCGAATTGCCTGCGTATGAGGGGTGAGAGATTGTTCGCCCCTCGCTGTCTTGTAGGTAGGGGGAATGCAGATCCGATTTGTTGTTTTAGAAAAAAATGGTGAAAAAAATGGGTGATGGGGATAACCGGTGCGGGTGCCCGGATGGTAAGGTTCGTAACAGTGAAGGCAAGTGTGTGATGCCGGAAGTCAATTTTTCCTCGTTTGTGCTTTCCCTGCATACCTCTGCCCTGTATCATTTAGGAGAAATAGAAGATCCTGCATCGGGCAGTAAAATCGTTGATCTTGATTTGGCAAAAAATGCTATTGATACCCTGGCGTTATTAGAGGACAAGACAAAGGGGAATTTAAGCAATGATGAGTCCGAGTTACTGACCAGGGTCGTCTATGAGTTGAAAATGCATTTTGTCAGGTCCTGCCGGGACAAATCTGTGTGAATCCTGATTTTCTAATGGGAAATATGATGGCGTCGTAAAAACTTCGATCTACTGCATCGTGTGTGCCGGGGCGATTCACAACATACTACATGTATAATTGTGACCCGCCCCGACACACTACTCTTTGTATATCTGTGTTTTTACTTAGCCATCTAATAATTTGATCTTGACTTTTTACGAGTTCATCAAATATGGCAAATATTGTTTTTTCGATGTTGTCGAGGTTCGATGGCAATAAAATTTTTTTTGTTTCATGATACCAAAAGTCAGCCTGCGGGCACCGGCGAAAATTAATCTTTATCTGCAGATATTGGGACGTAGAGAAGACGGCTATCATTTACTGGCATCTCTCATGCAGAAACTGGAACTTTTTGATTTCATAGAGATTGAAGCTGCTGCCGAGGGGATTACCCTTGCCTGCCCTGACAGTGAATTGCCGCAGAATGAGGACAACATTGCCTTCCGGGCTGCCCGCTTATTTTTTTCAACGTACTCGCCAAAGATTTCCGTATATGGCGGTGCCCATATAACATTGCGCAAATTTATCCCTGTTGCTGCAGGATTAGGCGGGGGCAGCAGTGATGCGGCAGGGGTGCTTGTCGGGCTTGACAAGCTTTTTCATACCGGTATTGAGCGGAAAAAACTTGCCGCTCTGGGAGCGAGCCTGGGGGCCGATGTTCCCTTTTTTGTTTATGATCCGCCGGTTGCCTGGGCAACGGGAATCGGAGACAGCCTTGAACCCGCCCTGGGATTTGAAAACGGGCTTGTATTGCTGGTTAATCCGGGATTTCCGGTCTCTACAAAATTTATTTATGAAAATTTTGCGTTGACATTGGATAAAAAAAAAATTAACCTGAAAAATTCGCATTCCAATGATAAGGCGAGTGAAAAAAATCTCTTCCTGAATAAGGTGTTTATGCCTGCTGCCATCCGCAATGATCTCGAACAGGTAACAACATCGTTGTATAAAGAATTACTTGATATAAAGGAACATTTGCTTGAGGGCGGTGCGTTGTGTGCAATGATGAGCGGCTCAGGGCCGACGTTTTTTGCTCTTTTTGATAAGAGGGCGGATGAACAGGCACGCAGCTGTTATGAAATGATGCGAAAACATTACAGGCAGGTATTTCTTGTGCAGCCAATGTTGGAAGATCATTGTCGTTTTTGCAGTACCGGATAAATGCAGGTGTATGGCTGGAACGAATTTTCAGGTCATCGTTGTCAGGAACCCTGAAATTACCTGAATATAACTTACTCCATGGGCGATTTTTTGTATGAAAAAGGGGTTGGGGCGTCGTCAAGCGGTAAGACACAAGGTTTTGATCCTTGCATTCGGGGGTTCGAATCCCTCCGCCCCAGCCATTTTCTCTATGAGGATTTTTTGAGGTGATTCCTGTTTTTTCACCCTTTATCGTGGTCGGTAGCCAGGGTGTTTTCCGGCCGGTAATTGTAAACGGGGCTTAACGATGCCGAATATTATGAAAGTATTTTCTGGAAATGCAAATCCGGATATTGCTCGTGAAATATGTCAATACCTGGATATGCCCCTGGGCGCTGCAGAGGTAAAACAGTTCTCAGATGGTGAAATTTCCGTTGAGATCGGGGAAAATGTCCGTGGTACCGACGTCTTTGTGATTCAGCCCACCTGTACACCGGTAAACGATCATTTGATGGAATTGTTGATCATGATTGACGCGTTACGCAGGGCATCAGCCCGGCGGATAACTGCTGTCCTGCCCTATTACGGATATGCGCGTCAGGATCGTAAGGTAAGACCGCGCGTGCCGATAACGGCAAAAGCCGTTGCCGAGATGTTGATGGCCGTCGGTACGCGTCGTGTTCTCTGCATGGATCTTCATGCCGGTCAGATACAGGGATTTTTTACTATTCCCGTTGATCACCTCTATGCCGCCCCGATAATTTTAAAGTATATTCGGGATAGTTTTGATAATGTCGTTATGGTCTCTCCTGATGCCGGTGGCGTTGAAAGGACCAGGGCCTTTGCCAAACGGTTGAGTTGCGGTCTGGCGATTATTGATAAACGTCGTGAACGAGCCAATGAATGTGAGGCCATGCATGTAATCGGTAATGTGGCAGGGAAGACCGCCATATTGCTGGACGATATGGTGGACACGGCCGGAACCTTATGCGGGGCTGCTGCCAAGCTGAAAGAAAACGGTGCCAGTGAAGTACATGCCTGCTGTTCACACGCCGTTCTTTCCGGTCCGGCAATTGAGAGACTGAACAATTCCTGCATCAAGTCTCTTGTGGTAACCAATTCCATTCCACTTGGGGAAAAAGCCAATAAATGCTCTAAGATTAAAGTACTTTCCGTTGGGGAACTCCTTGGGGAAGCCATTCGCAGGATTCATGCGGAAGACTCTGTGAGCTATCTGTTCGTATAGTCTTTTGGCAATCGTTTACTGATACACTCCATCTTTGTCTGTTTTTGACTTTTTAAAAAGCGGGAAGATGCTTTAAAGTCCCAAATATACGAACCGGGAGTAGTGGTAAACGATTACATCTTTTGTTTGCAGAGTTCTGATTTTAACTGATAATTTTTATTTTTGTCTACAGGTTATGGCCTGTAAGGAAGGAGGTATACAATGTTACAGGTTACGATGCCCACGGCTCTACGTACGGTTTTCGGCAAGGGGGCAATGAGGCGTCTGCGCATGGCAGGCATGACCCCGGCGGTACTATACAGCGGCGGCAAAGAACCACTGCCCCTCCAGTTTGAGGCAACAGAACTATTTAAAAAACTGCTCTTTATTCATGGTAGAAATGCGGTGATCACTCTTACGATTGCCGACGACAGTCAGCAAGAGCGCCAGGTCCTGGTACAGGAGATTCAAAAAGATCCGGTCAGTGATCAGGTCCTGCACGTTGATTTTCTTGAAATTAACATTGAGCAATCTCTGGATTTTGTTGTTCCTGTCGAATTTGTCGGGGTGGCCAGAGGCGTTGATATGGGTGGTGAACTGCAGGTTTTTAAAACCGAAGTGCATCTGCGTGGATGTCCCTTAGATATACCGGATATTATCGAGGCGGACATTAGTGAACTTGACCGGGGCGAAGCCGGGCTGACCTTTGGGGACCTTGTGCTTCCCGACAATGTTACCATGCTTGATGATGCTGCCGTAACCTGTGTTCAGGTACAGTGAGGGGTTAAAACCAGCCGGCCTCTCCTGGAATAAAGTAATCAATGGTGAATGGCATCGTAAAAACTCTGATCGAAAGCAAAGTGTGTGCCGGGGCGATTCGCAACATACTTTCCGTACAGTTTTTTTGTACAGTAGAAGCCGTCCCGACACGCCGCTTGCCGGAGCCTGTTCTTCCTGTATTCCACCTTACTTGAGCGTTATCCTTGGCCCTGACAGATTATCTTGTGGTCGGTTTAGGAAATCCCGGCAAAAAATATGCGGGAACGCGCCATAATGCCGGTTTCATGGCAATTGATCATTTTGCCGAATATGCATCTTTTCCATCCTGGCAGGTAAAATTTGACGGAACTTACTGCAGAAGGAAACTGTCGGACCGGCAAGTGTCTCTGGTCAAACCGGCCACCTATATGAACAGATCCGGCCGTTGTGTCGCCGCCTTTGTTCGCTTTTTCAAAGTTCCTCAAGACCATATCCTTATTCTTCATGATGATCTTGATTTGCCATTAGGGAGGGTGAAGGCAGTTGCCGGAGGCGGGAGCGGTGGTCATAACGGTGTACGTTCCATCATGCGTGAATTGGGAAGCAGCAACTTTGCCCGATTAAAAATCGGCATCGACAGGCCGCCGCGTGACGAACAGGGCAATGGAATTCCCGTCGACCGCTTTGTCTTGGCTCCCTTTTCCCCTGAAGAACAGGATATTATTTCGTCCCTTTTTTTGTACCTTGATAAAGCCGTTTCTCTGTTTGTTGAAGAAGGCATAGTCTCCTGCATGAATCAGATCAATTCACGCAATCCCAAACGATAGATTTTTTTGTTCTCCTGTTCATTTCCCGGCCGCACAGAAGAACATCCATCTCGACATCGTGAAGCCCGTTGCTTTTTTTTCCTTTTTTTGTTATACTTTGTTTCCTTTGATGGCTTTTTCAAAATAGAATTTAGTGTCTGCTGTAATTCCGGGTTTGAATGTATAATGACCCGTTCTGCTTTCGTAGTTAAATGCAGTCAGTTCAAATGACCTTTGTAAAAATTGTCACCTTCCGCTTTTGTTTCCGGTAATTTAAGCAGGATGAACATTTATCGGCTGATCTGTTTAGTCAGAATAGAACTACATAACCTTTGCATTGTCACTATGTGCGAGACGGACAGGTCCGGATAACGTTTGTATCGCCCAATATACAAAGCAGGTTTGCAAACAGGTTCAATGTTTAAAAAAAATATCAGGATCGCGGATTTTTATTTATAATTGCGTATATTCCTTACCTGAGCCGGTGATAAAATAAACCGAGCCGCATTAACAAGATGTCTGGCTGATTGATTTTTTTGGTAAGTTTTCTCATTATTTCAACGTGCTTACCCATAATTGTAAACAGGAGGAAAGTGTGTTTGCAGCAGGAGATATGGCTGTATACCCAGCCCATGGTGTCGGACGCATTCAGGCAATTGAATCCCAGACCGTCGGTGGTGTCGATCAATCTTTTTATGTGATGAAAATCCTGGACAATGATATGACCATTATGATTCCGACTGCAAACAGCGAACATGTCGGACTCAGGGCCATCATCTCCAGGAAAGAGGTCGACAAGGTAATAGAGATACTCAAGGAACGCGATATTAAAATAAGTTCACAAACCTGGAATCGGCGATATCGAGACTACATGGAAAAAATTAAAACCGGTTCCGTCTATGAGGTCGCAGTGGTTTTGCGTGACCTTTTTATCCTGCGTGTAGATAAAGAATTATCATACGGTGAACGTAAGATGATGGAAACCGCGAAGAGTTTACTGATTAAAGAGCTCTCCCTTGCCCAGGACCTTGAGGAAGA